>CAZZXW010000052.1:3006-13341 GCA_964658095.1 uncultured Parafilimonas sp.
TTCGCCTAAAGTTTTTTGGGCCTTGAATTTTTTTATTGCTGATTGAAGAAATGCTTGTTCTGTATTCATTTTGTTATACAGTTTAATAGCCGCTTACACTATCATCACCCCTTATATCTGCCGCTGCTTCAAATCTTCCATCAGGCAATACTTTAATCAATTCTGTTCTGCCTATGCCACCAAGCACAATTATTTTGTACCCCATATTTTTTAATTGTGTTGCAGTTGTTTCATTAAATCCTTTTTCAATGTCCACGGTATCAGGCAGCCATTGATGATGAAACTTTGGCTTATTGACAGCATCTTCGGCGTTCATACCAAAATCAATTACATTAACTATTGATTGAAACACAGATGTAGTTATTGTTGTGCCGCCTGGCGTGCCCACCACCATAAATGGTTTATGATCTTTAAATACTAATGTTGGTGTCATAGAACTTAACATGCGCTTGCCTGGTGCAATAGCATTTGCATCGCCGCCAACTGCTCCAAACATATTAGGCACACCGGGTTTAATGCTAAAATCATCCATCTCATCATTTAAAAAAAATCCTGCACCACCAACAACAGTTTTGCTGCCGTAGCCATTATTTAAAGTGGTTGTTACGGCAACCATATTGCCTTTATCATCAATAATGCTTATGTGTGTGGTTTGATTGCTTTCATGCACATTGCCTGCCTTTATGTTTTTGCTTTCACCTGCTTTGGTTGAATCATAATCGCTCATTCTTTTTTTATTGTATGCATCACTCAGCAAAATATTTTGCGGCACATTCCAGAATTCAGGATCACCCAAATGTTCAGCACGATCAGCATAAGCCCTGCGTTCTGCTTCAATCATCAACTGCACGCTTTGCTTTGTTTGAAATCCATAATCATGCATAGGATAAGGCTCAATCATTTTCAACATTTCACCTAGAATAATTCCGCCGCTGCTTGATGGCGGCATGCTTACAACATGATAGCCGCGATAATCAAACTCAACAGGCTTGCGTGTTTTGCATACATAATTCTTCAGATCATCATAACTTATTAATCCTTTGCCGCGCTGCATTTCTTCAATGATCAATTTTGCAGTCTCACCTTCATAAAATCCTTTCATCCCAAAATCACGAATACGCATTAATGTTTTTGCAAGCTCCGGTTGAAAAAGCGTATCGCCTTTCTTCCATTCTTTTTGTTTTACAAATGCAATCGGCTTTGTATTGTATCGAATAAAATCTTCACGGCTTTCATTCAAACTATTCGCTTCGCTATTAGTTAACACAAATCCGTTTTGAGCAAGATCAATCGCAGGCTGAATTAATGCTGTAAACGGAAGTTTTGCATATTTATGTTCTTCAAACAAACCAGCAACTGTGCCAGGAACCCCAACCGATAAATGCCCGTTCTGAGACCAATCTGTTCTTGCATTTCCAGCCGAATCAATATACATATCACGGCTGCCTTTAAGTGGCGCCATTTCGCGGTAATCTAACGCAATCAAAGAATCATTGTTTGTTCTTGCAACCGTAAAGCCACCGCCACCAATATTACCGGCACCGGGATATATTACTGCTAACGCAAGCTGTGTGGCGATCATAGCATCAAAAGCATTACCGCCGCGTTTCATAATCGCAAGCCCTACTTCACTGGCCAGCGGTTCTGCGCTTACTACACAACCATGTGTGCCCGTAAATGTTTTTATTGATTTGAAATGATAAGGATCAACTTCTTTTCCTGCACCAACAACAGGCTGATATGTTTGCGCACAGGAAATTAAAATAAGTGTATAAGATAAAATGATACAGGCTACTTGCTTCATGCTTTCAAACCTAAAGAATATTTTAATAGATAGTGAACTTATTTTGATTACAGAATTAATGGGCATACACAGATAACTTTACAGCCAATGGCATCTATAAACGATAAGCAACAGCAAAAAAAATATAAGCAGTTTTTACAAAAGGCTGATAAGAATAAAGTGCTGAAAGTTTTACCTGCTTTGCATGAAGAAGCGTTTAACAAAATCAATTGTCTTGATTGTGCGGCCTGTTGTAAAAACTATTCTCCACGTTTTAAAACACCGGATATTAAACGCATCAGCAAACATTTAAAGCAAAAAGAAAGCGAGTTTATAGAAACCTATTTGCGTATTGATGAAGATGGTGATTATGTAGTGAAATCAACGCCCTGCCCTTTTCTTGGATCAGATAATTATTGCAGTATTTATGATGTGCGGCCTTCAGATTGTGAACGCTTTCCTTATACTAATGAAGATGTTTTTATTAAGCGTCAACACATCACTTTAAAAAATGCGGAGTTTTGCCCGATAGTTATTTATGTATTGGATAAACTTGTTGAAGTATAGCCTGCAATACATCCTTCAGTTTTAGCCATTCATCTTTTAAAACATGTCATTTGTAGAAAATCAATATTTAATTTGAAAAATAATTTGGTTTATATTATAAACTAATCTACGTTTGTGCAGCAATCGAAAATAATCAAGATGAAAAAGTTTTTTACCTCTGTTTTGATATTAATAAGCATACATGCTTTTTGTCAAACTAAAATAAGTGGAAAAATAAAAGACAATAAAGGCAAACCTGTTGCCGGCGTAAGCATTACCCTGAAGGATACATACGATGGAAGTGTTACTGATTCACTTGGCAACTTCAGCTTTACCACAACTGAAAAAGGCAGCCACATAATTGATATGACCAATGTAAATTATGATGATTACCAAACAACAGTTAATTTAAACAACACACCAATAATTATCAATACAACTTTAAAAGAAAAGTTTAACGAGCTGAAGGCTGTAACTGTTACTGCAGGCTCTTTTGAAGCCGGTGATAACAAACGCGCAGCTACAGTTTTAAATTCAATTGATATTGCAACTACTGCTGGCAGTAATGCAGATATAACGGCTGCGTTAAAAACCTTGCCCGGCGCACAACAAATCGGCAACCAGGAAGGTTTGTTTGTACGCGGCGGCACTGGTGAAGAAACCAAACAATTTATTGATGGCACATTGGTGAACAATCCATATTTCACCAGCATTCCTGATATATCAACACGTGGCCGCTTCTCTCCTTTTTTATTTAAAGGCACTGTGTTTTCAACAGGCGGTTATTCTGCTTTATATGGCCAGGCTTTATCTTCTGCCGTAATTCTTGAAACGATTGATTTTCCGGAAAAGTCTGCAGCTAATGCATCTATCTCACCCATTATTGTTGGCGGCGGCGTGCAGGAACTTTCAAAAAAGAAAAATTTTTCATGGGGTGTTGATTACAGTTATGTAAACCTTATTGCTTATTTCAATCTTGTAAAACAAACACCTGACTACTTTAATATGCCGCAATTTCATTCTGGTGATGCCAACTTCCGCATTAAAACAAAAGGTGGCATTATTAAATATTATACCACGTTTGATTATAATCATCTTGGCTTGCGCCGGTCTGATATTGACAGCCTGATTTATAAAGATGCGTTTGGCATTATCAATCATAACTGGTATAACAATCTTAGCTGGCGGCAAACTTTAAATAATGGCTGGAAAATGAACCTGGGCTTGAGTTACAGCACTAACCGTGATAACATTTCGCAACAGGTGCAGGATTCATCTAATCAATCTAAAGTATTAAATTATGAACCTTGGGTAAGCAAGAATTTTCATATAAAAAGCAGGCAAGATCTTGCACAAATAAAAGAAGTGTTTGAAAAGAAGCTTGGCGGTTTAAGTGCCATTCGCTTTGGTGGTGAATATTGGTATGGATACAACCCCAGCACTTATACAAATGTGGACAGTGTTGTTTCAGCAAAACTTAAAGATAACTATGCAGCATTGTTTGCTGAAAGCGATATATATCTCACCAATGAGCTTGCATTAAAGTTGGGAGCACGATATGAGTATTCTTCTATCATAAAAAAAGCAAACATTGCTCCGCGTGTTTCATTAGCATATAAAGTAGGTGAAGGCGCACAGGTTTCTGCTGCGTATGGTGTGTTTTATGAAAAGCCATTGGTTAGCGAACTGCTGTATTCAACACAACTTGGTTACACAAAGGCAACGCACTACATTATTAATTATCAAAAGACAGCGAACGATAGAATTTTTCGCGTAGAAGCTTTTTATAAAAAGTATAATGATCTTGTAAAAACATTTCCCACTTATAACAACAGCGGAACAGGTTATGCGCAGGGTGCTGAATTGTTTTTACGTGATAAAAAAACGTTTAAGAACATTGACTATTGGATAAGCTATTCTTATCTTGATACGAAAAGAAATTTTGAAAATTATCCTGAAGAACTTGAACCAAATTTTGCCGCAAAACACACTGTATCACTGGTTGTAAAAAGATTTATTACAAAATGGAAAGCAGGCCTTAATGCAACATACAGCTTTGCAACCGGCCGTCCTTATTATGACTTTTTATATGATTACACTGATAACAAATACAACATTGCTGACCATGGCAGAGCACCTGATTATAACTCTTTTAATTTAAGTGCTGAATACCTGCCAAGCCTTGGAAAGAAAAATGCAAAAACGTTTATTGTGTTGTTTGCAAGTGCGAGTAATGTGCTTGGGCAAAAGCAGGTATATGGTTATAATTATTCTTATAACGGGTTTATCAAGCAGCCTATTTTGCCACCTGCACCAAGGTTTTATTTTATCGGTTGTTTTTTAAGCTGGGGTATTGACAGAAGTCAGGATGCCATAAACAATAACCTATAAATTTTATAAGATGGAAATTCAAAATACAAACGAAGAATTCTCACCAAAAGAAAGTTTGCAGGTAATTGCTGATATGATTGAAAAAGTGCAGAATGATAAACTGCGCAAGCTTGCAAAAAAGAGAGTTGGCTTTAAACAAGCGGTAGCTTTCTTATCAGTAATAAGCCTGATGCTTCTTGCTATATGGTATTTTACAAGTGGCGTACATTCTTATTTCTGGCCAGTATGGCCAATTGGTAGTTTTGTTTTCGTTATTGTAATGTCTTATCTGGATGCTTATATGAACACATCATTTTTTTCAGAAGATAAAGAGTATGAAAAGCTGAAAACGCAAAGCAATAAAATCAACAAATAAATTCACTTCATCATTAAAAACAAAATTGTATGAACAATAATCAACGCGATGACATGCTATGGCAAATAGCAAAAAAAAGAGCCGGTTTTAAGTGGAGCTTTTCTGCTTATGTTTTTGTAAATGTTTTTTTAATTGGTGTCTGGTACTTTTCTTCAGGTCCAAACAGCTACTTCTGGCCAATTTGGCCAATACTTGGCTGGGGCTTTGGTATGCTTATGCAATATTTATCTGCTTACCAGGGCAATAATTTATTTACTGCAGAGCAGGAATATGAACGTTTAAAAAATCAACAAAACAATAAAATCTAAAACACAAAAAAATGAAACATTTATTATTAGTTGCAGCAATTATAACATCTGTTGCTGCACATGCACAAAGTGATAAATACACTGCTGCTATGAAGCAGAGCTTATCTGCTATGGACTCTGCAAAAACAGCTTCTGATCTTGAAAGTTCGGCAGCATCTTTTCAAAGAATTGGTGATGCAGAAAAAACACAATGGTTACCTTATTATTGGGCGGCACTTGCTCTTACAACTGAAGGCTGGAAATATTATCCTGATGCTAAAGGTGTTACTGAAGTTAAAGTGAGTGATTTGTCAGGAACGCTTACGGCACTTGCTTCACGTATAAATGCATTGGCAGATAAAGCAGATGCAGTTGCAACTGATGATAGTGCAAAGTCTGAAATTCTTACTATCAGAAATATGGCAGCAACACAGCAAATGCTGGTTGATCCACAAAGCCGTTATATGACTTTTGGTGCAGAAGCTGCAAGCGATTTGCAGAAAGCACAAACGCTTAATCCAAACAACCCACGGGTATATTATTTACAGGGCATGGCAAAATTTGGAACACCTGAACAATTTGGCGGTGGCAAAGCAGTTGCAAAACCATTGTTTCAAAAAGCTGTTGATTTAGGTAAAGCAGAACAGGTTAAACCATTATATCCACATTGGGGTTTAGAAATGAGTGTGCCAATGCTGGCAGCTTGTCAATAATAAAAAGTTGATTGGTTGATTCTTGATTATTAATTATTATTTTTTATCAATGCTTCAACCAATCAATAGTTAATCTATAATATGGAAAATCCTGAAAACGATTTCTCGCCGCAGCAAAGCCTGCAGCTTATTGACAGCATGATAAACCGTGCAAAAGATAAGTTTGCTGAAGACGGTTATATGTATCTTGTTTGGGGCTGGATGGTTTTTATTTGCAGCCTTTTACAGTTTCTGTTACTGCATGTTTTTAAATATCCATTTCATTATATTGTATGGTTTGCAACAATACCAGTGTTTGTTTACCAGTATTACTATATCAGCAAAAAACATAAACATCAAATTGTAAAAACATACACTGATTATATAATTGGTTATGTATGGATAACGTTTTCTATTGTTATGGTGCTGCTTGGTTTTTTGATTGGCTTTTTAACCACCGGAGAATACTATACACACATCATTCATATTTTATTAGCGGTATATGGAATGCCTGTTTTTTTAACAGGCGTAATTGTTCGCTTTAAGCCATTGATTATTGGTGGAATTGCTTGCTGGATTTTATGTATCATATCAACCTTTATTAAAAATTACGATTATCAATTTTTACTGATACCTCTCGCAATGCTGATAGCATGGATTATTCCCGGTTATAAGTTACGTGCAAGTTACAAACAATGATAAAGTTTTTATATGGATGATAAACAACTATCAAACGAAGAAAGCCTTAAGCTGATCAGCAACATAATCTACCAGGCGAAAGGCTATTTTTATGAAAGCGGCATTAGTGCGCTGGTATATGGGTTTAGTATTTTATTATGCACGTTGCTTACTTATTTAAAAGACGCCGCTATTTTAAGGTTTCCATTTTCACCATTATATTTATTTATACCTGTTTTTTTTGTACAGGCCTTTATTCAACTAAAGGAAGAGAAAAAAAAGAAGGCCAAAACTTTTACAGATGAAGCAGTAGATTTTGTGTGGTTAGGTTTTTTTCTATCTGTTATTGCATCTTTATCCGGCAGCTTTGCACACGCAGGTTATATAATTATCACCATCATTTTATTTTTAGCTGGCTTTGCAACTTTTATTACAGGCTTGCTTGCTAAGTTCCGGTATCACGTTATTACAGGAATTTTTTGTTTGATCATGGCAGCCATTTCATTCTTTATCCAAAACGAAAACATTTATTTCTTCCTGGCAGCGGCTTCTATACTTGTATGGATTATTCCGGGGTTTATGATACGTGCCTACTTTAAAAAGCAACAACATGAATGAAGAAAAACAACTAACAGAAGTGCAAAGCCTAGAGCTGATCACGCAAATGATCAACAAAGCAAAATGCGATTATGAAGAAACAGGCATTGGTGCGTTATTGTGGGGCAGCCTTGTGGCTTTTTGTGCGCTTATTACTTTTTTTAATTTTTCCTGGCATATAAGAGTGCTTGAATATATCTGGTTTCTTACATTGTTTGCATTAATACCGCAGATAATAATTTCTGTTCGCGCAGCAAAAAAGAAACGTTTTAAAACTTATGATGATGACGCAATGGGTGCAATATGGATAAGCTTTGGTGTAGCGCTTTTTCTTATTTCAATTTATACAAGTATTTACCAGCAGCCACATTCAGGTGCTTTGTTCTTATTAATGTATGGTATACCAACATTTGCAACCGGCTACATCAATCATTTTAAACCTATGATTTTTGGCGGAGTTATAGCATGGATTTTTGCTATAACCTGTTTTTTTATTAAACATACAGAATATATAATGTTGTTTACAGCCGCTGCTGCACTTGTTGCATGGTTTATTCCGGGTTTAATTTTAAGAAGAAGGTATAGGAAGGCAATACAAGAAAATGTTTAAAGACCTCGATCCAATATTACATTCACAGTTAAGGCTTGCGGTTATGAGTTTATTGATAAGCGTAAAGCAGGCAGAGTTCACTTTCATAAAAGAGAAAACAAATTCAACGGCGGGTAATCTTAGTGTTCAGGTTCAAAAATTAAAAGAGGCGGGTTACATTGATGTTGTAAAAGAATTCAAAGATAACTATCCAAACACAACGTGTAAAATAACACATAATGGCATAAAGGCTTTTGAGGAATATGTAAAGTCATTAAGACAGTATCTTGATGTAAAAAAATAAAGGCACATAATTTGGAATTTAGTTTGAAAGAATAGTAATGACATTGACAAAAGAGAAATTAAATGATAATACGCAGGTTAATTTCAATCACTCAAAAGAAATAATTTACTGGTCAAAAAGGTTTAATATAAGTCCGGCAATTCTTCAACAGGCATTTATTGAAAACGGAAATTCAATTTCAAAAACATTATCTTACTGCCATATAAACTATGCAACACAGCGTTAAAATATACAATTATTAAAAGCAATTTAACTGCATTTAACTATATTTGCACTTCAATTGAGTTTATAGTCTTAGTAATGAAATGATTTTTCTGCTACAGAGTTTCTGCTAATAGTTTATCGTCTTTACACAGTTTATCCGCTCATAATTTTTAAATTAAACAAACACAAGAATGAACATTTATGTTTCAAACCTGAGCTTTAACGTTCAGGACGAGGATTTGAAGGATTATTTCCAGGATTATGGAGAAGTTACTTCAGCAAAAGTTATTACAGACAAATTCACAAACCGCAGCCGTGGTTTTGGTTTTGTTGAAATGAGTGATGAAGCTGCCGCACAAAAAGCCATTAAAGAATTAAATGGTGCAATGGTTGATGGCAGAAGCATGAGCGTAACTGTTGCCAAGCCACGTGAAGAAAGATCAAATACCAAAAAATCTTTCAGCAATAGCGGAAGCAGCAACAGGTGGTAATTAAACCATCAAAAAAATTTAAAAGGAGAGTTTGTTTACAGGCTCTCTTTTTTATTTGTATACTGTACGTTTACTTGCGCTAACAATGCAACACACAAAAAATTTTTATGATGTTATAATTATTGGCGCTGGCCCTGCAGGATGTGCAGCAGCATTGGCTTTACAGCATTCAGGTTTGCGGGTGGCAATAATTGATAAACATCATTTTCCACGGGATAAGGTTTGTGGCGATGCTATTCCAGGCCGGGCAATTAAAGGTTTAAAAGAGATTGATGCTTCATTTAAAGATAAACTTGCATCATTCGACAAAAAAATTCTTACCAAGCAAACTGTTTGTTATTATAATAATAAAGAAGTTGATTTTAACTGGAAGCAGGAAGCGTATACTTCAACACGCATGCACTTTGATGATTTTCTATTTTCGGTAGTAAAAGATACATCTGCAATTGATGTTTTTGAAAACACAGAAATAAAAGATTTTACAAAAGAAGAAAACGGGTTTACCATCTTTTCAAGAAATAATGCATCTCTTTTTAAAGCAACCATGTTAATTGGTGCTGATGGAACTAATGGTGTAACAGCTAAAAAGCTTGCTGGTTTTGAGATGGACAGGAAACATCATGTAGCATCAGTAAGAGCTTATTATAAAGATTTGATTGATGTTGAAGCATCGCGCTGTGAAATTTATTTTGATAAAAAATATTTGCCTGGCTATTTCTGGATTTTTCCTGTAACTGATGGCATTGCTAATGTTGGTTTTGGAATGCTGTCTGAAGACGTTGTGCAGAAAAATATTAATGTCAAAAAATCTTTTTACGATTTTATAGAACGTTCTGATGTATTGCAGCGAAAGTTTAAACATGCAAACATAGAAGGAACATTACAAGGTTGCGGGTTGCCATTGGGTTCGAGATGGATAAATATGAGCGGCGACAATTTTATATTAACCGGCGATGCAGCTTCATTGGTTGATCCGGTAAGCGGCGCCGGAATTGGTAATGCAGTAATAAGCGGAAAGCTTGCAGCAGAACAAGTGATACAATGTTTTCAATCAAAAAATTTCGGTGCATCATTTATAAAAGCTTACGATAAAAAATTGTATAAAATGATTGGTATTGAATTAAAGAAAAACGGCTGGGCCTTAAAGTATTTTTCAAGATTGCCTTGGTTAATCAATGCAGCCTTCAGCATGGGCAAAAGTAATTTTTTAAAGAAGTTTATTAAATAAGATCACAATAAACCTTTACTCACAACTTCATTATAATATTTACAAATAGGCCTCATCAAACATATTTCACATTTGGGTGTTGGCCTGCAAATTTCTCTGCCTAAAAAAGACATTGCCATACCTGCATCCCATTCGCTTTTAGGTAATGCGTCCATCATTTGTTTTTCAATCTTTTTTGGGTCAGTACCTG
>CAZZXW010000053.1:0-13269 GCA_964658095.1 uncultured Parafilimonas sp.
TTATTAGAAGAAGAACAACTGGTTGATATTGTTGTTGGCCCGGATGCTTACCGCACATTACCGGTGCTTATTGAAGAAGCAGAAACAGGACAAAAATCAGTGAATGTTTTATTAAGCCGTGATGAGACTTATGCTGATATTTCACCAGTGCGTTTGGATAGTAACGGTGTAACAGCTTTTATTTCAATCATGCGTGGTTGCAATAATATGTGCAGTTTTTGTGTAGTGCCTTTTACACGTGGAAGAGAGCGCAGCCGCGATGCACATTCAATTATAAATGAAGCAAAGCAATTGTTTGAACAAGGGTATAAAGAAGTAACATTACTTGGCCAGAATGTAGATAGTTATTATTGGATAGATGAAGCAAAAGATGAAATTGTAACGTTTGCAAAGCTGCTTGAAGACGTTGCTTTAATTGATCCGTTGTTAAGGGTACGTTTTAGTACATCACATCCAAAAGATATAACAGACGAAGTGTTATTTGTAATGGCGAAGTATGAGAATATTTGTAATTACATTCATCTTCCGTTGCAAAGCGGCAGTACACGTGTATTGCAGTTAATGAACAGAACTTATACCCGTGAATGGTATAAGGCAAAGGTGAATCGCATAAAAGAAATTATACCTGGATGCGGCATTAGCTCTGATATTATCGCTGGCTTTTGCACAGAAACTGAAGATGATCACTTAGATACTTTAAGCATGATGCAAAGCAGCGCTTATGATATGAGTTATATGTTTTTTTATAGCGAAAGACCGGGCACATTAGCTGCAAGAAGATTCAAAGATGATATACCTGAGGATGTGAAAAAAAGAAGGTTAAAAGAAATTGTTGAACTGCAGGGAAAGCTTTCTTATGAAAGTAATAAAAATGATGTAGGTAAAACATTTAAAGTATTAATTGAAGGCAACAGTAAAAAAAATGATGATGAATGGAAGGGCAGAAGTTCTCAAAATAAAATGATTGTTTTTCCAAAGGGAAATTATAATTATAAAATTGGTGATTATGCTTTTGTAAAAGTTACAGACTTTACGCAAGCAACGCTGATTGGTGAAGTAGCTTTAGTTTGATTGTAGTACAATCAAACCACTCATTCTTATCTCTCTCTAAATTAGAAATTATAATGGCAGATATACAATCAATAAAGAACAGGTTTGGAATAATAGGAAATTCACCGGCGCTAAATTATGCATTGCAGGTTGCCATACAGGTTGCCGCAACAGATTTAAGTGTTCTGATTGTTGGTGAAAGCGGCGTGGGCAAAGAATCGTTCTCACAAATTATACATGCATTATCATCAAGAAAACATAATGCATTTATTGCAGTGAATTGTGGCGCCATTCCTGAAGGAACGATAGATTCAGAATTATTTGGTCATGAAAAAGGTTCATTTACCGGTGCTGTTGATAGTCGCAAAGGTTACTTTGAAACAGTTAGCGGCGGCACTATTTTTTTAGATGAAATAGGCGAGATGCCGCTTGGTACGCAAGCACGTTTGCTGCGTGTTTTAGAAGCCGGCGAATACATCCGCGTTGGTTCATCAAAAGTGCAGAAAACAGATGTACGTGTAATTGCAGCTACTAACAGAGATTTATATGAATCGGCTCAAAACGGAAAATTTAGAAAAGATTTGTATTACCGTTTAAGCACCGTGCCTATTCGTGTGCCCGCATTAAAAGAACGCAAAGAAGATATTCCGCTGCTCTTTAGAAAGTTTGTGGTTGATTTTTCTGAGCGTTATAAAACCACGCCGGTGCAATTAGATGATGAAGCAAAAAACCTGTTAATTAACTACACCTGGGCAGGCAATGTGCGTGAATTAAAGAATATTGCAGAGCAGTTATCCGTGCTTAGCAAACAGCAAATAATTACCGGCCCTGAGCTGCAGCAGTTTTTGCCTGAAAAAAATATGAACCGTTTGCCTGTGTTGTCATCATCACAATCGGCAAACGGCGAATTTGCAAATGAGCGTGAGATTCTTTATAAACTGTTCTTTGATATGAAGAAGGATGTAACAGAATTGAAAAAAATGTTTTTAGAAATTCTTAAAAATCCTTCGCTGGCAAATACGGCAGCTAATTTTACAGCTGAATCATTACAAAGAGACCATGTATTGAATGGCAACGATTATAATGCGCCTGTTTTGCAAAATGTGCAACCGGCAGCACTGCCTTCCGCAACGCAAACATCTAATCAGCCTGTGATTCTTTCGGGTAAAGATGATATACATGAACATGAAGAAGTAGAAGAATCGTTGAATATAAATGATAAAGAAAAAGAGTTAATTATAAAAGCACTTAAAAAGCATCGTGGTAAAAGAAAAGATGCTTCGCTTGATCTTGGTATTAGCGAACGTACTTTATACAGAAAGCTAAAAGAATATGATATTGATGAATAGGAAACGGTCAACGTTCAACAGTCAACAGTCAACAGTTAATCGCTTAATTAAAAAGGTTGATTGTTTATCGTTTATAGTATTTATTAGCTTACTTTTTTCTTCCTGCGGTGTTTATACTTTTCATGATGTATCAGTTGATTATTCAAAAATAAAAACAGCTAAGGTTGATTTCATCGGCAATAAATCACGTTACGTAAATCCGCAGATAAGCCCCAAATTAACAGATGCACTTAAACAAAAAATAAACAGCTATACAAAGCTTACACTTACAACAAATGATGATGCCAATTACCAGATAAGCGGCTATATAAGCAGGTACGATGTTAGCTTATCTGCTATCAGCAATGGTCAAAGTGTAACCAACAGGTTAACTGTTGCAGCAAGCATTACTTTTATTAATGCGGTTGATAATAAAACAGATAATTTCAATGTAAGCCGCGATTTTGATTTTCCGGCAACGCAAACTTTGCAACAGGCAGAAAATTCGGGCACATTTCAAAGCGATATCATTAACCAGCTTACAGACGAAATCTTTAATCACATATTTTCCAACTGGTAAATCAATTGTACTTTCACAGCTCTCTTAACATGCTGTCATATTCAGAAAATATACTTCAAACAATAACAGGCAAAACATCTTTGCAGGATGTGAGTGTAGAACAGCTTCAAAATATTGTTGATGCGTATCCATACTTTGGAGCTGCGCAATTTTTTCTTTCAAAAAAAATGTTTGAAGACAAGCTGGAAGGTTTTGAAAATGCTTTGCAAAAAACTGCCTTGCATTTTGATAACATGTTACTTCTGCATTTTAATCTTACACAAGAAACTGGTGATACAATAAGCTACTTTGAAATACCAGAAAAAAATTATAATAATAACACTGGAACAGAAATAATCCCGGTAACAGTTATTTCAAAAGAGGAAATTATAGAATTACCTGCTGATAAGAATAGTGAAAAATTAACTTCAATTGAAAATTATAATGATGCAATAGATGATTTTAAACCGGTTATAAACTTTAAAGCAAATGATTCAGAAATTTTACATAATGAAGATTCTAATCAAGACCAGGAAGTGTCTTCAGAAGAAAGTGATGAATTAACTGATGCAACAAACGAAGCAAAATTTGAATCAAATGAAAAGCTAAGCAATCTTTTAAAAGAACAGGCTGAAGCATTTGAAAAGCCAGTTGCAGAAACTGCGCTTCCAATTGATGATATACCGCACCATCGCATAGATTATTTTGAATCGCAGGGAATAAAACTTGATCCCGAAAAAGAGCCTGATGACAAGTTAGGAACGCAGCTAAAACGGTTTACTGATTGGTTGAAACAAATGAAGCGCATTAATCCTGCTTTAAATAATCTTGAAACAGATGTTGCAGGTGAAATACAGGCGCAAAACATGGCAGCACGTTCAAATGATTCCAAAGAAATAATAACAGAAACGATGGCAGAAGTTTTAATAAAGCAGGGCAAGCCTGAAGAAGCAATTGATATTTATAAAAAATTAAGTTTTTCCAATCCCTCTAAATCAACTTACTTTGCGGCAAAAATTAAGGAACTTAAAGCTTAAAAAATGACGTTTCTTTTCTTCGTAATCCTCGTAATTGTCTGCATTATTTTAGGTTTGATCGTGTTGATTCAAAACCCTAAGGGCGGCGGTTTAAGCGGCACGCTTGCCGGATTTAATAACCAGTTTATGGGTGTAAAACAAACTACAGATGTGCTTGAAAAAGGCACTTGGTTATTCGCTTCAATACTTGGTGTTTTATGTATTGTTTCAGTTTTATTTATCTCGAATGTTTCAAGTAATAATGATAATAAAATTTTAAAGGATATAAACACATCAACCGTTCCAACACAGCAGGCACCTGCAAATCAACAACAGCCAGCGCCTGTTAAGCCGCTTAATTTAAACAATCAGCAAAAGAAATAATTTCCCTTACATATTGCCTGATAGTATAAGGGTAGTACGACTGATTTTGGTTCAGTAGGTCTTGGTTCGAATCCAGGTCGGGCAACAGTAAGCTACATTCGTGTAGCTTTTTTATTTGCCGGCATCATCTTCCGTTCATATAATTTTATTAAACAGACAACTGTTTTCAATAACTTTAAATTCAACATTATACTTAAACTGAAATCATGAAACAGCTTTTACTTGCTTTTATTTTATTAAACGCAGTTACTGCAAATGCACAAACTGATTCAATGCCAACTTTAAAAAGCATTCTACTGGAACAGCTTAAAACAACGCATAATATAAAAGATTGGTTTGTGCCTGCAGATACTGCAATTGCAGGATTAACACCTGAACAAGCCAACTGGAAAGACAGCAGTGAAAACCATTCAATAGCGCAGCTAACTACACATCTTATTTTTTGGAACACGCAAATGTTAGATAAGTTTAAAGGTGCAAAGCCTGATGCATTTGATGGTAACAATAAAGAAACTTTTTCGCCGGTTGATGCAACTTCATGGCCGGCAACAGTTGCAAAATTGGACAGTGTATTAACAGCGATTGAAGTTGCAGTTAATGCGGCTGATGAAAAAAAGCTGCAGAAATGGTATGATACAATTGCACATATCGGAACACACAATGCTTATCATACAGGGCAAATCATTTACATTCGAAAGATGAAAGGTTGGTGGAATGATGCGAATGGTGTTAAATAATCAATGCATGAAACAATACACAACCATTGATGAATACATAGATGATCAGCCTGTAGAAAGAAAGAAAGTGTTACAACAATTAAGGCAAATAATAAAAAAGGCTGCGCCAGATGCTGACGAAGTTATAAGCTATGGAATGCCTGCTTTTAAACAACAAAGTGTGCTTGTTTATTTTGCTTTATTTAAAGACCATTATGGCTTTTATCCAACATCAAAACCCATTGAAGTATTTAAAGATAAGCTTGCAAATTATAAAACATCAAAAGGTGCAGTTCAGTTTGCATTAGATAAGCCGCTTCCTGCAAAATTAATTACAGACATGGTTAGGTTTCGAGTAAAAGATAATCTCGATAAAATGAAAGCATCAGGTAAAAAGATTTCGCAAAAAATCAGTGAATAAATTATTAACGATGATAATAGAATTGACAATAACTGGTAATTCTTCATTTCTTGTAATAATCATTCCTGTAATTGTAGCTGTATTAATAATAGTACGGATGCGCAGAAAACGTAATCTTTAATCAATCTAAAAGTATTAGATTTACTTGTACTGCTACTATTCTTCATCTTACAAACAAATAATTACTTCATAAATTTGTAAAGCTACAAACCCGGGTCATCGCTTCGTTTAATCGGGGAGGAAAGTCCGGACAGCACAGGGCAACTCATCCCGCTTTGCGGGACGTGTTTATTAATAATGAACAAAGAGAAAGTACCACAGAAAATAACCGTCCTGAATTAGTTTAGGACAAGGGTGAAAATGTGAGGTAAGAGCTCACATTCTGCTTTGGTAACATGGCAGAAGGGTAAACCTTGGGTGCTGCAATGCCACATACAGAAGCGTTTGAGAGCGGCCCGTTCAAGCTTCGGGGTAGGCAGCATAGATAAATGATGACTTAAACAGAATCCGGCTTACGAGGTTTGTAGCTTTTTAATTTGATTTCTACTTTCAATTTAATTTATGAAAAAATTTCAATCCATCTTTCCTTATAATCAGAATGTAATTGCAGAACATCCGCTGATGCCGGATGCTGAAATTGAAGCAATGCTTGATGTATCAGAAATTGCTTTTTACAACTGGCGCGGTAAAACTTTTTTGCAAAGAGCAGAAGTGTTTATAAAGCTTGCAGAATTACTTAAAGAAAAAAAAGTAATGCTTGCAAATCTTATTACAAATGAGATGGGGAAGCTTACTAAAGAAGCCATCGCTGAAATAGAAAAATGTGCTGTTGGTTGCGAATACTTTGCTGAACATGCAGAAGCATTTTTAAAAGATGAATTATATCAAACAACTTACAAAAAAAGCTTTGTAACGTTTCAGCCAATTGGTGCCGTGCTGGCTATAATGCCGTGGAATTTTCCTTTCTGGCAAGTGTTTCGTTTTGCAGCGCCAACATTAATGGCAGGCAATGTAGCCTTATTAAAACATGCACCAAACGTTTGCGGATGCGCTTTAGTAATGCAACAATTGTTTGAAGAAGCAGGTGCAGAGCGTGGCGTGTTTCAAACTATAATTGCAGATACAGATGTTACTGAAAAAATCTTAAAGCATAATATGGTGCAAGGCGTTTCATTAACCGGAAGTGAAAGAGCAGGCAGCAGTGTTGCTGCTATTGCATCGGCACAAATTAAAAAGTCTGTGCTTGAGTTAGGCGGCTCTGATTGCTTTATTGTATTGTCTGATGCTGATATGCAAAAGGCTGCAGAAGTTGCTGTTGCATCGCGAATGCAGAACGCAGGCCAGAGTTGCATTGCAGCCAAACGGTTTATAATTGTAAAAGATGTTTTAGATGATTTTACTGATGCTGTAAAATCAGAAATCAGTAAACTAAAGCAAGGCGATCCGTTTAAAGAAGATACAACTATGGCGCCAATGGCAAGGGTTGATTTGGCAGATAATTTATTTAAACAGATGAATGATTCAATTGCAAAAGGCGCTGAAATTATTTTTGGCGGTGAGGTTGAAGGTTGTAATTATCAGCCAACAGCATTAAGAAATGTGCAGCAAGGCATGCCTGCATTTGATGAAGAAACTTTTGGACCTTTATTTTGTTTGATTGAAGCGAAAGACGAAACTGATGCAGTGCGCCTTGCAAACGCATCAAGATATGGGTTGGGCGGTAATTTATGGACAAGTGATATTAATAAAGGAATTGACTTAGCTAAAAAAATAAACAGCGGCGGAGTGTTTATAAATTCAATGGTGAAAAGCGAACCTGCATTGCCTTTTGGCGGTGTTAAAAAATCAGGTTATGGAAGAGAGTTAAGCAATCACGGAATATTGGAATTTGTGAATGCAAAAACAATTACAGTTTCATAACTGTTCATCAAACTCATTGTTCCAGTCTTTAGAAACTTTCTTTACTTTATCAAGCACTGATGCTTCTAATTGATCTTTATAATCTTTAATTTTTGCTGAAATAGTTGAATCAAACGTTCCAATAATTTGCGCTGCAATTATACCGGCATTTTTTGCAGCGTTTAATGCAACGGTTGCTACAGGAACACCATTCGGCATTTGCAAAATTGATAAAACAGAATCCCATCCATCAATAGAATTTGATGATTTAATAGGAACGCCGATAACAGGTAACGTTGTAATGCTTGCGATCATGCCTGGCAAATGTGCAGCGCCACCGGCACCGGCAATTATTACTTTCAATCCACGGTCTTTAGCTTTAGTTGCATACTCAACCATACGCTTTGGTGTACGATGCGCAGAAACAATTGTCAGCTCAAACACAATATCAAACTCCTTTAAAATTTCAGCGGCATCTTTCATAATAGTTAGGTCACTATCACTGCCCATGATGATACCAACAAGCGGAGTTTGTAGTTTGTCAGTTTTTGCCATCTATAAATTTTAAAATCAAAATTAAACTAAGCAATTACTTTTAATGTCATCTTTATTTCTTTCGCTTTTTCAATCAACTCATTTCTATCTTCACTTATAATAGTTACATGTCCCATTTTCCGGCCGGGCTTTGTTTGTTCTTTTCCGTATAAATGCACAAAAGCATTGGACATTTTTAATACTTCATCAAGCCCTTCATATTTTGCTTTACCTGTATTATTTTCTGCACCAATAATATTTACAATTGAAGAAGGCAGAATTGCATCTGTATTTCCTAACGGGTAACCTAAAATAATGCGCCACAACATATCATATTGACTGCAATAATTTGCTTCAATGGTATGATGCCCGCTGTTATGAACCCGTGGCGCTGTTTCATTTACCAACACATTATCATTTTCATCAACAAACATTTCAACAGCAAACAAACCTGCGCTGTTAAAAGCTGTGATTAATTTTAATGCAATCGCATTTGCTTTATCTAAAACATCTTTACTTAATTCAGCTGGAGAAACCTGGTAGTCTAATAAATTTAAAACAGGATCAAACACCATTTCAGTTGCAGGGTAAACAGCCGTTTCTTTTTTATCATTCATGGCAACAATAACCGCAATTTCTTTTTTAATCACAACCATTTTTTCGAGAATCGAAGGCGAATTGAAGCCTTTCTCAATGTCACTTTCATTTTTCAAAACCACTACACCTTTGCCATCATAACCACCTTCACCTATTTTATGCACTGCAGGTAAAAAAGATTTATTACGTCGTAAATCATGTTTAGAATTTGTGACAATGTAACCAGGCGTTGCAATAGCATTTGATTGATAAAAATCTTTCTGTTTGATCTTGTTCTTTATATTTTTTATTGCTGATGGTTTTGGATAAATTTTTACACCTTCATTTTCTAATTTCTCAAGTGCATCAACATTTACAGATTCAATTTCAATTGTTAGAGCATCAAGGTGCTTTCCAAAATTGTAAACGGTTTCAAAATCTTTAATATCTCCTTTTATAAAATGATGGCATAAATGCGCCGCCGGGCATTGCGCATCATCTTCTAAAACAAAAGTTTCAACTACATAATTTGCTGCGGCCTGCAATAACATTCGTCCTAATTGTCCGCCGCCAAGAATACCAACTTTCATAATTGTTACGAAGATAGGCGCACTTAAATAATTATACTAACTGCGCTGTATATGCGTTTACAAAATGCTTTTGTTAAGTTAACTAAACAGCAATGCTGAAATTATTTTATGATTATTTTCGGGCCGCATGAAAAAGATTTTTGTAACAATAGTTGGGCTGATATTTTTTGTTGTGATGCTAAAAGCGCAATCTTCATTTATAGATTATGAGCGCAACTTTCCACGGGTTGCTGATGCTTTTGACCGGAAGGTTGATACACTAAAAAAACAATTTGAAGCGCTAGGTTTACAATGGCCGGCAAGGCAGATTTATATTCGGTCATTTAAATATGACAGCCAGCTTGAAGTTTGGGTGCGCAATAATGTGAACGAGCCTTTTAAGCTTTTTAAAACTTATGCGGTTTGTGCTTTAGCCGGAACGATGGGCCCGAAAAGAATGGCCGGTGACTACCAGGTGCCGGAAGGTTTTTATTACATTAATGCGTTTAAGCCAAACAGTTTATACCACATGTCCCTTGGTTTAAATTATCCGAATGCTTCAGATAAAATTGTAACCAGCGGAACCGATCCTGGTGGTGACATTTTTATTCATGGCAGTTGCGTTACGGTTGGCTGTATTCCCATCCAGGATTTCCAGATTGAAGAGGTTTATATTTTAGCTATGAGCGCAAAAAGCAACGGGCAGGATTTTATTCCTGTTCATATTTACCCGGTGCGGTTTAATAATGCAAAGAGTATGGCTTATTTTGATAAAGCTACAAAAGACCAGCCGGATGTACAACAGTTTGCAACAAAGCTGAAAGAAGTGTACGATTATTTTGAAAAAGAAAAGAAGCTGCCGGTTATTTCTATTGACGCGAAAGGTGGTTATGAGATTATGAATTGACGATTATTCTTATAATAAGTTTCCATTTCTTCAGACCTTATCAACAAGCTTATTTAAGCTGTAATTTTATGAATCAATATATAAGTTAGATCAATGGCCGAAAAAATAAGAGTTGACAAATATTTATGGAGTACTCGCATCTTTAAAACCAGAAGCCTTGCTGCAGATGCATGTGATAAAGGGAGGGTAAAACTGAATGGAACTGCAATTAAGGCTTCAAAAAATGTAAATGCAGGTGATGAATATGATATAAAAACCGAAGATAGGAAATGGGTTATAAAAGTGGTTGCTTTGCTTGATCATCGTGTACAATATTCAGAAGCCATAAAATATTACGTTGATCTTACACCGGAAGAAAAAGAGGATCCGTCTCAAATACAAGCCTCCAGTTTTCATACAGGAAAACGGTTAAGCAAAATTGGCCGCCCCACAAAAAAGCAACGCAGAGATTTAGAAGATTTTATTGAATAATTGTAATTATTAATTTATAATCAAAGCAATCAATTCTAAGTTTTATCTTAATAAAGTTATATCTCCTTTCTTTTCAAATACAGTATTATCAGTAAAAGTTATGCTTATCTTATATGCATAAACATCCTGCGGTTGCAAAACACCCTCGTAACGGCCATCCCAGCCATTTTTAATATTGAATGAAGAAAATACAAGCTTACCCCAGCGGTTATAAATATTCCAGTTCATTTTAGCAACACCGTAGGCTTTAACACTAACCACATCATTTGTACCATCGCCATTTGGTGAAAAAGCATTAGGCACATCGGCAAGTGGTACTACAATAGCAGTAATCATTTGGCAACTTGTATCTGTACATCCATTAGCATTATAAGCAATAAGACAAACTTTAAATGTATTACTGCTATTAAATAAATGGCTAACCGGTGTTAAGACATCTGTCGTAACAACTGTATCGCCATCTCCAAAATCCCATTTATACCTTACTGCATTGGTTGAAAGATTCGTAAACTGAAAAGGCGTATTTGCATCTGCATTTGCAGGACTAAAATTGAACGATGCAATTGGCCCATCTACTACGGTAATAGTTAATGAAATACTATCTGTTGGATTACAAGTAAGATTATCTTTTGCTGTTAAATGAATAGTATATGTTCCGGCATTATTGTATAAATGTGATGGAGAAGGATCAGTTGAAGTTGAACCATCACCAAAATCCCATTCAAATTGCTGACCGCCTAATGTGGTATTATTAAACACAGCAGTGTAAGGAGTACAACCAATTGAAGGCGTTTTAAATTGCGCTACTAAAACAGATGCTACCCTTAATTGTGTAACCAATGAATCTGGTGAGTTGCAATAGTTAGTGTCATTCAAATACAGTTTAACAAAGTAAGTGCCTGTAGAAGCATAAGCATGAGTAACAACTGTTGCGTTTGATATGAGTGTTGTTCCATCACCAAAATCCCATGTAAAATCATTTTCTTGAAAGGGAAAACCTGTTGGCGCAACAGATGTATTTGTAAACTGGTAGTTTAAAGATTGGCAAGGAGCTAATTTTGAAATGGTATAATTGATCAGGGCTTTATGGTTACCTGCAACTATATGTACATAAGCCGTATCAGCAGTATTGCATAATGAAGAATCTATACTGATTACCCTGGCTAAATAATTACCAATATTAAGATAAGTGTGACTGGTATTAGGAAGTGTAGTTATTGCATCAGCAGAGCCATCACCAAAAGACCAAATATATTTTTTACCGAGTGCAATGGTATCAGTAAAATCAACAGTAAGTGGTATACAACCTGTGCTATCATCAATAACACCATTTATACTTGGACGTATTGAAGCAATAACACCCGATAATTCAAATGCAATCTTAACTGCTGCCTCATTACATAACGCACCGTCAGTTGCCGGATTGCCGGCACTCCATACTCCGCTAGTAGTTGGATAAGGATAGGTTGCTGACTTTTCGCAATTAGCACAAATGGCCTGGTAAATAACACCACGCCGGTCAAACCGGCTTGTGCCACCATCTACATGGTCTCCATAATCTTTAGGATCAACTATGCCAAAGAAACTACCAAACAACTGGCTTGATGCATTTTTTTCCAACACAAAAAAATAGAAATCATTTCCATCAGTAAGCTTTGATATGGCATTTGCAGTTACAGGCATCCCTGTTAAATTTGTTTGGATGTAATCAAAGTTTGCTTTGCCACCCCAACCAGAAACATACGCATTACCACAAATGTCAACTAAAAAAGCAGTAGGAGAAATATCAGGCTCTGATACGCTTTTGCCAAAATTTGCATTGTAAATTATAATTGAAAGATCAGGATTCATCTTAGTAATAAATTGTTTGCTGTTGGCCTGCTTTATACCGTTGGTGATTGTATTAAACGGAGAATTTATTACAGGAAATGCTTGTGTAGTTGTGCCCATGATGTATGGATAGCCATACTTATCAGTTTGCACGCCATATACAATATCATTACCCGGCGTTCCAACATATAAAGTCTTTATAAGCGTGTTTGCATCGCTGCTTAGTTCACTTACAAAGCCATCACACTCACCGCCTTGATAACTTTTATGAAGAATGCCTTGTACATCTGCTGCATTAACAGCAAGATCATTACTCGTGGTACCACCAGCAACATAAATATTACCTGAAGTTCTGCTGATGTTTAAAACAAAGGCTGCATCATCACCATCTCCGCCAAGTAAAGAACAATTAAATATTTTACTCAGATCGCCGCTTGCTTTTATAAAAACCCCATCCTGGAAACCGCCAAGATTTTTTCTGAATGCATTAGATGTAGTTGGAAAATCAGAAGACTGTGTACAACTGGCGAGATATATATTGTCACTGTTATCAACAATAACTTCGCTATGTGCATCATCACCATAATTTCTGCGAATAGATGGATTGCTTCTACTTTGACCTGAATATTTTGGAGCAATATTTACACCATCAGCGCCAGAGCCGCCAAACTTTCTTGAAGCAAGTAAACTTTTGCCATCAGCACTTAATTTTGCAAGAAGAATATCAAATGAACCACCTTTCCCAAATGTAGTAGCAGTTACCGGAAAATCAGCAGATGAAGTTCTGCCTGCAACTATAAGATTTCCTTACTGTCAACAATCAAACTATGTGGTTGCTCATCTCCACTGCCACCTAAATATGTTGTATATAATGCCAGTTTACCAGTTGGATTGAATTTAATTATAGATATATCGCAGTCTATACCTGAACCTTCCGCACCATCGCCGCCGTTAAAGGTTTCATCATAACCGCCAACGCCACCATGAATAAAACCATCAGGATACAAAG
>CAZZXW010000054.1:0-13242 GCA_964658095.1 uncultured Parafilimonas sp.
ACCGCCCAGCACAATGATTATAGTTAAGGCATCTGTTGCAGATTGCTGTGCAGCTGTGTTTTTTCTCTTGATAGAATTCATGTTCAGGCTTACTATAGTAAATAACTGCTCACGAATCTGTTTTAAATTTTGTTTTGATGTATCGCTGTTTTTAAACCTGTTAAAAAAAATTCTTAAATCTGTAGTAGCCTTCCTTTCACCAGGCTCGGTAACATTGCTTTCCTGCTTTTGTAAATTTGTTTCAAAGATTTTTATTGATGCAGCATAATTTGTTTCAAAATTATTTAACTGCTGATACATGCTTTGGCAATAGGAGAGGCTTTCATAATTATCCTGTAATACATTCCTTGCATCATTTTTTAATTTGGCTGTGTAATAAATACTAACGCCTCCTGTTATTAATATCAGTAAAAACAAGAACAAAGTCCCCAGCCATATTTTCTTTTTTACAGTAAGTTTCATTATGAAAGAATAACGATATCTATGTTATTTTTTGAAAGTGTTTTAAGCAACTGGTTAAAGGCGCTTGTTTTTAAAATTACCTGGAAAAGATTGATATGCGGCTTGCCCAAACATATTGTTGTTATGTTGTTTTCCACTGCTGTATCAATAATTGAAGCTGCAATTTTATTATCTTTTTTCTGAATGATTTCTGCACCAAGCTCTGTTGCGTTTTTAAAATTATTTATAAGATGCCTTTGTGCAGCCAACTGAATTTTATCAGCAGATTCTTTTGATGATTGAACATACAACAAAAACCATTTGCTGTTATAATAAGATGCCAGCCTTGCTGTTTTGCGGATGATGCGTTGTGCAATTTCATGATTGGAAGAAATGCAGGCAAGAAAACGTTCATGACGAAAGGGTGTTTGTTTTGCCGTAATTTGATAATCAACTTTGCGCTCAACCTGCCCTGCAACTTCTTTTAACGCAAGCTCTCTTAACTGCAATATTTTTTCAGGCTGAAAAAAATTGGTTAACGCCTGTTGCACTTTTGTAGAGTCGTAAATCTTTCCTTCTTTTAAACGTGTTATCAGTTCATCAGCAGTAAGATCTATATTAACTACTTCATCAGCAATCTGTAAAATTTTATCAGGCACTCTTTCTTTTACATCAACACCGGTAATTTGTTTTACTTCATTATTTATACTTTCAATATGCTGAATATTTATTGCAGTTATAACATCAATACCGGCTTGAAGAATATCCAGCACATCCTGCCAGCGCTTATCATTTTTACTGCCGGGAATATTTGAATGCGCCAGCTCATCAACAACAACAACATCAGGATGTAGTAACAAAATTGCATTTACATCAAGCTCATCCAAACGCTTGCCTTTATAAAAAACCTCACGTCTCGGTATCAGCGATAAGCCATCAATTAATGCCTGCGTTTCTTTACGGTTATGTGTTTCAACCAAACCGATTTTTACATTTATGTTATTGCGTTGTAAGGCATGTGCTTCCTGCAACATGCGGTATGTTTTACCAACGCCGGCACTCATACCAATATAAATCTTCAGTTTGCCTTTATTCTTTTTTTCAAGATTAAAGTTTAACGGTTCAGTATTATTTATTGCTTCGTCAGGCATTAATAACTTATTAAAAAGAAAACGCTAATGCTGTTGTTATAAATGTTGTGTTCTTTTTTGATGTGCTCTCATCTTTTATAAAATACGCATCATCGCCATGAATATTACGCAACTCAATTCTAAAAACAGCATTATTAAATAATTGCCTGTCGTAATTTATACTTAATCCAAGTGCTTTAAAACCGTTTGTTGTATTTGTTGAAACCAGTGCCTGGTTTTTATCGCTATAATATTCTGCTCTTGCGGCAATACTGTTTTTATCGTCAGGAGAAATTTTTAAAATGATAACAGGCGCATATACACAATTAAAATTGCTGCTGCCTTTTGTTTTTTGTTGCATGCAAAAATCAAAACCTGTTGTTAAGCCAATTACACTGCTAAACTGAAAGATGCCGTAGAAGTCATGATAATAACGCATAAGCCTTGCACTGTCTGGTTTATCATTACCAATAAAAGTACTGTAATTTAAAGTTGCTTTTGATGAAGGCGTATAAGTTACCTGCGTTCCAAAAGCCGGCGTGCTGTTGTAATCAGGGCGTTGAATATGCTGCCATCCGTTTAAATACAAAGCACTTAAAAACCATTTACTGTTATTTGATGTATAACTGATTTTTGCGCCGCTTTCATAATAAGGTGAGTTATCTGCAACAATGCTGCGTGTAACGTTCCAGCAATCTTTGCCTCTTGCACTTTCAAAACCAATGTGTGAAGCAAAGATGCCTGCATCAACCCATAAATTACTTTTCTTTGAAATTTTTACACCTGCATTTGCCTCAAATAAATTTTTAAGCACACCTGGTTCTGCTGTGTAATTAGCATTAACATAAGTGCCCGCAGCAATGGCAATGTTGGCTCTTATCTTATCATTATTATAAGCTGCTTTTATGTATGCAAGATTAATGGTTACTTCATTATTGCGGTTATAACTGTATATAAACGGCGCTTTGCTGTTTACAGATGGATTATTAAAGTCGTAACTATAATAAGCTTCAGCATACGCACTTAATGTAAGATTATTTTTTGTACTGTCTTGCGCAAATAATGTTGTTACTGCTACTAAAAAAGTAACAGTTATAAAATACTTTTTCATGTTGTTATTTTAATTCGTCTAATGCAATATTTAATTTCAATACGTTTACTTTAGATGGGCCCATAAAACCAAGTAACGGGCCATCAGTATGTTCATCAACTAAACTGTTTAATTTATTTTCGTTGATATGCCTTATGGCAGCAATGCGCTTAACCTGCACTTTTGCAGCAGCGGGAGAAAGGTCAGGATCTTCGCCGCTACCTGAAGCTGTTACCAGTTCCGACGGGATATCCTTTTTATTAACACCTGGATTATGAACAAGGAATGTATCAATCCTCTCTTGCACCTGTTTTAAATAATCAGGATTCGTTGGTCCTTTATTTGAACCGGCAGAACCCGCAGCATTATATCCAACTGCAGAAGGACGGCTCCAGAAATATTTATCGTTGGTAAAGTTTTGACCAACAAGTGCATAGCCAACTACTTTACCATTTACTTTAATGGTTTCGCCATCGCCGCCGCCTGGTGTAAGCTTGCCAACAGCAGCAACGAACAAAGGATAAATTACCGAACATATCACAAGCAACACCAGTGTGAGCTTTAATGATGGAAGAATATATTGTTTCATAATTTTTTATTTAGTGTTTAAAAGTTATCTCATAAAAACTGCGAGCAGCATATCAATTAATTTTATACCGATGAATGGCAACACAATACCGCCAAAGCCGTAGATAAATAAGTTTCTTCTTAGTAAAGCACTTGCACCAATTGGTTTATAAGATACGCCGCGTAATGCCAATGGAATAAGCATCGGAATAATGATCGCATTAAAGATCACTGCTGAAAGAATAGCACTTTGCGGGCTTGCCAAATGCATAATATTAAGTGCCTGCAATGATGGAATTGAGACGATAAATAATGCCGGTACAATTGCAAAATATTTTGCCACATCATTAGCAATAGAAAATGTTGTAATAGTTCCTCTTGTGATTAATAACTGTTTGCCTATTTCAACAATTTCAATCAACTTTGTTGGGTCATTATCAAGATCAACCATGTTGCCTGCCTCTTTTGCAGCCTGTGTTCCGCTGTTCATTGCAACGCCAACATCAGCCTGGGCAAGCGCAGGTGCATCATTTGTTCCATCACCCATCATTGCGACAAGCTTACCACCGGTTTGTTCCTGCTTTATATAATTCATCTTGTCTTCAGGTTTGGCCTCGGCAATAAAATCATCCATACCAGCTTTATCAGCAATAAATTTTGCAGTTAAAGGATTGTCGCCGGTAACCATAACTGTTTTTACACCCATTTTGCGTAAACGCTGAAAACGTTCCTGTATACCCGGTTTAATTATATCCTGCAACTCTATAACACCAGTGGCATTATTATTATAACTTAATACCAGCGGCGTTCCGCCATTACCTGCTATTTCTTTTGTTTTATTGATAAGATATGGAGAGACGTTATTGCCTGCTTTTTCAACAAGATTTTTTATTGAATCGAAAGCACCTTTACGAATATGCATCTCATTCATATCAATTCCACTGCTTCTTGTTTCAGCAGTGAATTCAACAAAATGCGCCTGGCTTTTTTCGATGAAAGGTTTTTTAAATCCTTTCGTTTCTGCAAGCTCAATAATAGATTTTCCTTCCGGTGTTTCATCAGCTAATGATGCAAGCACACATGCTTCTATAAAGTTTTTTTCAGGCTGCTTTTCATCAACCCAAAAATTAGTGGCCTTGCGGTTACCGATTGTTATTGTTCCGGTTTTATCAAGTAATAGTGTATCAATATCACCGGCGGTTTCAACAGCTTTACCACTTTTTGTAATCACGTTTGCACGCAGTGCTCTATCCATTCCTGCAATACCAATAGCGCTTAACAAGCCGCCGATTGTTGTTGGTATTAAACAAACAAATAAAGAAATGTATGCTGCAATGTTGATGCTTGTTTGTGCATAATCTGCGAAAGGTTTAAGTGTTACACAAACAATTATAAAGATGATGGTAAAGCTTGCCAGTAAAATGGTAAGCGCAATTTCGTTGGGTGTTTTTTGCCTCGATGCACCTTCAACCAATGCGATCATTTTATCTAAAAAACTTTCACCGGGTTCAGTGGTAACACGCACTTTAATTTTATCGCTCAACACTTTTGTGCCACCTGTTACAGAAGATTTATCACCGCCGGATTCACGAATAACAGGAGCAGACTCGCCGGTAATTGCAGACTCATCAATAGTTGCAATGCCTTCAATAATTTCTCCATCCATTGGTATTACATCACCTGTTTCACATAAAAAGATATCGCCTTTTTTTAGTTGTGCTGATGAAACGATTTTTACTTCGTTCATAAATATTTCACCAATCAGTTCAATCTTTTTTGCAGGCGTGTCTTGTCTTGTTTTACGTAAGCTGTCTGCCTGTGCTTTACCTCTTGCTTCTGCAATAGCTTCAGCAAAATTTGCAAACAACACGGTAATAAAAAGTATGGCTGTAATAGCAATATTATATGCTAAGCTGCCTTGAGATTTTTCTCCGGCGGCAACCCATAAACATACAGCGAACATTACTGCTGTTCCTATTTCAACCGTAAACATTACAGGGTTGCGCACCATGTAACGTGGGCTAAGTTTTATAAAAGATTGTTTAAATGCTTCTCTTACAAGAGAAGGTTCTAACAACTTTGATTTATTTGGTTCTTTTGACATATTTGTGTTTTTTTAGCTCATAGCTAATAGCTAATAGCCATTGGCCAATAGCTTTAATGATGCATACTAAAATATTCTGCAAGCGGGCCTAAGACCAGTGGAGGGAAATAAGACAACGCTGTTACAATAACAACCACAGCAATTGTCATAACACCAAACGTTACAGAATCAGTTCTTAATGTACCTGCAGATTCAGGTATGTATTTTTTATTTGCAAGAAGGCCTGCTATTGCAACAGGGCCGATAATCGGAAGGTATCTTGCCAGCAACATAACTATGCCGCCGCTAACATTCCACCAGATGCTGTTATCACCAAGGCCTTCAAAACCACTGCCGTTATTGGCATTGCATGAAGTATATTGATACAACATTTCAGAGAAACCATGATAGCTTGGATTGTTTAACCAGGCTGAAGGCTTTTCAGCCCAATCTGCATTTGCATGATGAACAAAAATATAAGCTGCAAGTGCAGTTCCTACCTTTATTAAAAATGCAGAAAGTATCGTGACAATTGCTGCAATCTTTACTTCTCGTGCCTCTACTTTATGGCCTAAAAATTCAGGTGTTCGCCCCACCATCAGCCCAGAAATAAATACTGCAATTATGATGAAGATAAAATAGTTAAGCAAGCCAACACCAACGCCGCCATATAATGCATTTATCATCATATCAATCATTACAACGCCTCCGGACAAAGGCATTAAGCTGTCATGCATTCCATTCACAGATCCGTTAGATGTTGATGTAGTGGCAACGCTCCAGTAAGCTGTTGATGTGGCACCAAATCTAACTTCTTTGCCTTCCATTGCACCTGTATTTTGATTAATGCCAAGCCTCGCTATTTCAGGGTTACCATGCGTTTCAAAATAAATGTTATTGATTACAAACAGGATAAAGAAGAATGTCATCACACCAAAAATTATGTAAGACAGTTTTCTTCTTTTGATATAAAACCCGAAAGAAAATATTAATGCGATAGATACAACAATGATTGAAATTTCTTCAACTACATTAGTAATATAATTTGGATTTTCAAATGGCACTGCTGAGTTAGCGCCAAAGTAACCACCTCCGTTTGTTCCAATTTGTTTGATAGCAATCATACCTGCTGCCGGGCCTCTTGAAACCTGTTGCGTATCGCCCTGCAATGTTATAATTGTGTCCTTTCCTTTAAAGCTTGTTGGTGTGCCGTTAAACGCAAGTATAACAGCTACAACAACTGATAAAGGCAATAATAATCTTGTTGTTGATTTTATAAAAATGCTCCAGAAGTTGCCGAGATTATTTGTTGTTTTTTCTTTGAATGCATTAAACAACGCTATCAAACATGCAATGCCGGTAGCAGCACTTACAAACTGTAAAAAAGTAAAGACAAACATTTGTATAAGATAGGTTGCGCCGGTTTCGCCGGAATAATCCTGCAAGTTTGTATTGGTTACAAAGCTTACAATGGTATTAAATGCAAGATCTGGTGTTTGATCAGGGTTGCCATCGGGATTTAAAGGCAAATGACTTTGAAAGATGAGCATTAAAAAACCATACACAAACCATAATAAGTTTATAGTAAGCATGGCTTTTAAAAACTCTTTCCAGTTCATGTTTTTTGTTGGATCAATACCGCAAACGTGGTAAATAAAACGTTCAACAGGATTCATAAAATCCATAAACGTCCTTTCTCCGCTAAACACCTTCGCAATATATTTGGCTAAAGGAATTGCCAGCAATATTGTGATTAAAAAAGTGATAATGACGCCAAATAATTCTGTATTCATAATAGTGAGATATTAGCTGTGAGTTGTGAAATAAAATGTGATATAAATCTTGCTTTTCACTTTTAGCTGTTTAAAATTTTTCCGGTTTAATTAATACATACAGCAGGTAAATAAATACTGCTATAGAAATAATAAGAAGAAGATTGTTTTCCATAATTTAAATTTTATCAAACCATTGAATTGATTTATAAAAAAGATAAAAACCAACCAGGCCTGCGAGTATTAAAATAATTGTGAGCATATATATCTTTTAATTAAAACGCTATTTTGATTTAATAATAAAGAGCAACTATAACTCCTGTTGCTGAACCATTAACTGTTATGCCAATGCCATACCTTTTTTTAAATTATATTTTTTAAAACGCTGAAAGCATCGCCAGCATTGAGTTTCAGAAAAACTGTTCATTATAGCCAGCATACTTTAAACACCAAATCCTTTTCATTATGAAAGGGTAAGCTTTTCAAATTGATAATTAAGGCGTAACAGATTCTTGCTGGAGGTAAGCGAGGTATAAATGAAGCGGTATAACAGAACGAAAGTCTACATGTTCAATTTGTTTCCATAAAATACTTAACACAGGAAAGGAATGTATAAATACTTTTTCTATTGCGGTTTTTACAGGCAGGCTGCCATCGCAGTATAGTTTTTCAGCAGCTTTAAAACATGCTTTTACTTCTTCAAGATCAGCTTTCATTATTCTTTGGTTTGTGTAGTTTTCAAGACATTGAATTGTTTTAAAAATATTGGCTGATGGATACATGTATTTAAACTCAAAAATTATATCAGGCAATTCATGCATAAGGTATGCAGGCACTTCAAATTCAGTAATCATTCTTAATTATTTAAAGAAGTAAACAAATGTTTAAACATCAATAATTATTCAGCTAGGTTTAGATAATTTTTTTTTGGCTTTGCATGAGGAGTAAATAACATAGCTGTGCATAAACAATTTTTACATTGCTTGCCTTTTAAAATTGAATAATTTATGCAGCTTTTACAGCCTTGCCAAAACTCTTTTTGATGTGTTATTTCATTAAATGTTACTGTGTCAAAACCAAGCTTTGCATTCATCTTCATAATTGCAAGGCCGGTTGTAATACTGAATATTTTTGATCCAGGATATTTTTGTTGTGATAGTTTAAATATTTTCTGTTTGATTAATCTTGCCACTCCGTTTCCACGAAAAGCGGGTGCTACAATTAAACCGGAATTAGAAACAAATTCTCCGTTGCTCCATACTTCGATATAAGAAAAGCCAACCCATAAATTGTTTTTAGTTACAGCTATAACTGCTTTACCTTCTTTCATTTTTTGTATGATAGATTCAGGTGAGCGTTTTGATATTCCTGAACTTCTGGCAATGGCAGAAGCTTCCATTTCGTCTGTTATAATTTTCGCAAACCGCGAGTCTTCTTCTGTTGCTTCTCTTACTATAATGTCTTTCATTTTGTTTTAATTTTTCTTGTAAAAAATCAGCGTAATTGTTTTAAAGATTTAAAAATTTTTTGGGTAGTATCAAAGCCCTGATCTGTATATCTGTTGTACATAAGCGGTATGCAAACACAAAGGCATAATAGCTTGTAAATATTTTTTTTCATACCTGCTGCATAAAACCAATAACCTGGAAAATGAATACACAAACACATTTTCCATTGCGGTTTTTACTTCTGTATTTCCTTTTGAATAAATTTTTTCGGCTGTAGCAAAACTTTTTTTAACTGCTCTAAAATCGTGTTGTTTCGCTTTGCGTATGGTATAATCAGTTAAACACTGAACGCTTTTAAAAACATTCAGAGTTGGATCAATTTCTTTTAATTCTTTCTTTATTTCAGGTAATTCATCTTCTATATAAGAAGACACCTCATATTGATTAATCATATTGCTTGTTTATGTATTAATCAATGCCAAAGATGTGCCCGGCACAAAGGTGCTAAGGTTATATGCTTATATCATAATAGATAAGCGTTATTGATCTCGATGATATCAAATTTCTGAATTTATAAATCCTTTCAAAATGAAAAATTGATTTATCAAAATGAAGTTGTTATGTATGAATATTATACTCTTCCAGCTTTCTATAAAGTGTAGTTAACCCAATGCCTAAATATTCGGCAGCCTTTGTTTTATTGCCATTGGTATGCTGTAATACTTTCTGTATATGATTTTTTTCAACGCTGCTTAAGCTTAAATTATTTACCGGTTCTACATTTTGGCTTTGCAATTCGTAAGGCAAATGTTCAGGCAAGATAATATCGTCAGCTAAAATAACTGCACGTTCAATTACATTTTTAAGTTCACGCACATTACCTTTCCATTCATAATTCTTAAGCAGTTGCATTGCCTGATCACTTAACTGTAAACCTGGTTTTGCTTCTTTTAATTTTTCTATTGATAGAAAATTTTCAGCCAGAGTAATTATATCTTCTCTGCGTTCTTTTAATGATGGCAATTGAATGGTAAAAACATTCAAACGGTAAAAAAGATCTTCTCTAAAACTTCCTTCTTCAATTGCTTTTTTTAAATCTTTGTTGGTAGCCGCAATTATACGCACATTTACTTTTGTACTTTTTTCATCACCGAGCTTTATAAACTCATGCTGTTCAATTACACGTAATAATTTTGCCTGCAGCTCAATATTCATTTCACCAATTTCATCTAAAAATAATGTGCCTTCATCCGCCAGTTCAATCAGGCCCTTCTTATCTTTTATTGCTCCTGTATAAGCACCGGATTTATGGCCGAACAATTCACCTTCTAATAAATCTTTTGTAAACGCACTACAGTTAATGGCTATAAATGCATGTTGTGCACGCTTGCTGTTTGCATGTATAGCATTTGCAAAAACTTCTTTGCCGGTTCCTGTTTCGCCCAATAACAAAACGGTTGTATCTGTTACTGCAATTTTTTTTGCAAGATTGATGGCTGATTGTATTTGCTTACTGTTACCGATTATATCACTAAAATCAAAACTGCCTTTATCTTTTATTTTTATAGCAGATCTTTTATTTTGATTTGATTTATTTAACGCCTGGTTTAATAATGGAATGATCTTATCATTGTCATCGCCTTTTAATATATAATCAAATGCATGATTCTTAATTGCCTGCACACCATCAGGAATGTTACCGTAAGCCGTTAATAAAATAACCTCTATCAAAGGGTACCTGGATTTTATCTCAGCAGTAAAATCAACACCGTTACCATCGGGCAGTTTTACATCACAGAGCACAACATCAACTTCCTGCTTTAATAAAATTTTTCTTGCTGACTTTAAATCACCTGCCTGTATAACATTAAATTTTTCAAGTGAAATAATTCTTGCCAGCAGGTTACGCAGCTTTTCCTCATCATCAATAATTAAAATTTGTGCAGCCATCTTATTGCTTAAAATGTAAATCTAATAACTGTACGCCAATGAACATTTTTGTATTGGAATGATACATTAGAGTTTCTATAACGTTTGCTTCATCAGTTACATCTGCCGTTCATCTGCAATTGAACCCTTTAAACTGTAATTGAGCATGGTGGTACCGCATTTGAAAAATTAATGGCATATCACTTAAATAAAAACAGTATGAAAAAGATATCAATCACAATTGCAACTACAATGCTTGTAATTATTACAACAGGGTTTATAAGCTACAAAACTTCTACCGTGAAAAAAATAAACAAAAATATCAATGTTGAAGTATTTAAAGATGCAAGTTATAACGCACCAATTTATGCAGATGCGTTTGCAACAATCAACATTACAGTTATTAAGGTAAATGGCAACAAAAAAGATACTGCCTTTACGCACAACTTTGCGCCGATGCAACTGAAAAGTTTTCCAGCATGTAACAAGCCGCTAACAAGCAAAATTTCAGTTGGCAATATAAACGACAGTAAAGAAAGTCTTGAAGTGTATTACACGCTTACTTACAACACAAAAGGCAGCCAGTTGGTTTTTTCTGATGTTACCTTAATTGGCAAAGGCGAACAAAGTGGTAAGTTGAGCATAAAAATATAAAGAAAATTTGCCAGTCTGTCACCTTAAAGCTAATTGGTATTTTCTTTGATTTGAAGGTTGAAATTATAAACATATCATATGCAAAAAGGACAAATCAGGGTTCATACCGAGAATATATTTCCGATAATTAAAAAGTTCTTATACAGCGACCATGATATTTTTCTGCGGGAGTTGATAAGCAATGCAGTTGATGCATCACAAAAATTAAAAACGCTTTCATCTATTGGTGAAGCTAAAGGTGATTTAGGCGATGTGAAGATTGCTGTAGTGCTTGATGCAAAAGAAAAAACGCTGACCATTACTGATCGTGGTATTGGAATGACACAGGAAGAAGTAGATAAATATATAAACCAGGTTGCATTTAGCGGCGCTGAAGATTTTGTAGAAAAGTATAAAGATGCAAACATTATAGGGCATTTTGGTTTGGGTTTTTACAGTGCATTTATGGTGAGTGATAAAGTTGAGATTTATACAAAGAGTTATAAAGATGAAAGTGGCGTTTACTGGAGTTGCGATGGCAGTCCTGAATTTGAGTTATACCAGGTTGATTATAATGAAAGAGGAACGAAGATTGTTTTACATATTAATGAAGAAAGTAAAGAGTTTCTTGAAGCATCTCGCATTAAAGGGATACTTGAAAAATTCTGTCGCTTTTTACCAATACCAATTTATTTTGAAGACAAGCAGATAAATAACACAAATCCAATCTGGACTAAAAAGCCTTCTGAACTTACAACGCAGGATTATCAGAATTTTTATAAAGAGTTATATCCGTTTGGCGAGTTGCCTTTATTCTGGATTCATCTTAATGTTGATTATCCTTTCAATCTTACAGGTATTTTATATTTTCCAAAAATCAAGCAGAGCTACGAGATTCAGAAAGATAAAATTCAATTATACAGCAACCAGGTTTTTGTAACAGATGAAGTAAAGGATATAGTTCCTGAGTTTTTAATGTTACTGCATGGCGTTATTGATAGTCCTGATATTCCGCTTAATGTTAGCCGCAGTTATTTGCAGGGTGATCCAAACGTAAAAAAGATCAACACTTACATTACAAAAAAAGTAGCGGATAAACTTGAAGAAATTTTTAATAAAGAAAGAAATGAGTTTGAAGAAAAATGGGAAAGCCTTGGCTTGTTTGTTAAGTATGGAATGATGACGGATGATAAGTTTCTTGATAAAGCCAATAAGTTTTTTGTGATGGAAGATGCATTAACCAAAAAGTTTTATACGCTTGATGAATATAGAACAGAAATCGAAACATTGCAAAAAAACAAAGAAGGGAAATTTACTATTCTTTATACTACAAATCCAGTTCAACAAGATAGTTATATAAAAGCAGCCACTGCAAAAAATTACAAAGTTGTAAAGATGGAAACGCTGGTTGATGCAGCTTTCATCAATACAATGGAAATGAAATGGGAGAACACAACTTTTAAAAGAGTAGATGCTGATATTGCCGATAACCTGATTGATGTACAGGAAAAAAATGATAGCATTTTAAGCAAAGATGAAGAAAATAAATTGAAAGAGTGGTTTGGTTTACAGGTTGGTGAAACGCATATAACGGTTGCCATTAAAGGCTTAAGCGCAGAAGCAGCACCGGTTGTAGCAACACGTCCAGAGTTTATGCGCCGCATGAAAGATATGGCAAATGTTGGTGGTGGAATGGCTTCTTTTTATGGTACGATGCCTGATGAAGTAACGCTGACTGTTAACGGAAATCATCCAATCTTTCAACAATTATTAAAAGAAGAAAATAAAGATAAGTTGAACAAGCAGGTAAGAAGCCTGGCTGATCTTGCTTTACTTTCTCAAGGCATGTTAAAAGGAGAGGAGCTTACAAATTTTATAAACCGCAGCGTTGAATTAATGGAAGGTAAAGTGAAAAGCAATTTGATACTGGAAGTATAAATTTTATAAAAGCTTATAAATAAAAACTCCATCTATTTGATGGAGTTTTTTATTGCAGCCGTTGAAACAAAAATATTTTAGGATGGATAAAAATAATAATTTTAAATTATTAGCGGCGCTGAAGATGAAACTTCTTCCCCCACTTTATCCACATATTGCCTGAAGTTACTTACATATAATTCTGCAAGTTTTTTTGCCTGTTCATCATAAG
>CAZZXW010000055.1:0-13170 GCA_964658095.1 uncultured Parafilimonas sp.
TCTTTTGCCTCTTCTGAATCGTGCGTTAATGTTATAGCGAACGGCTTTAAAAATTCTGCGTTGTGCAACAATAGCTGATCAAAATCCAAGGCTGGCATATATAAAATCTTTAGGTTAGTTACAAACCGAAAATACGAGTAAACACTTCATGCTGCAAAATTTTTTCCAAATTTTCATTGCACTACTTTTTCTACTCTTATACCGGCATGCACAATGTGTTCTAAGGGATCTTCCCGCATAATCTGCTGCAATGAAAATTTATAGCTCCCGGTATATAATCTTAACGGTTGTTTGTTTAAAAGTATGCGTTGTTCAATGATATCATCCATTGCAGTACCCAACCAGCCATTGCCATTTGCCAGTTGCATAGCCAGGCGTTGTGTGCGTGCAGTATCTTTTGGAAAAACAGAAGTAAGGTTTATCCAGATGTTATTAAAATGATAAGATTCAGTATGCCTTAATACAAAATAAATGTTGTAATAAGCATTGCTGTCTTTTATGTTGCAGGTAAAATTTAACCTGTTATTGCTGTTCCATTGCTGTTCAGGCAGCGCAATCGTTTTTTCATAAACATCAATTGTGTTGCAGGATTGCATCAAAAAGATAAACAGTAAAAAAATTGAAGATGATTTTACCACACCCATAAACTACAGCACATTTAAAATTTGTTCCTTGGCTTTTTCCAGTTCATCCTTCATAAGCACCACGCATTTTTGTATATCAGCATCATAGGCTTTGGAGCCGGTTGTATTTATTTCCCTGCCAATTTCCTGCAGAATAAAAGAAAGTTTTTTGCCTTTGGAAATGCTATGCTCTTTAAGCACATCTTTAAAATAATTACAATGATTTTTCAACCGTACCTGCTCTTCACTCAAATCAATTTTTTCAATGTAAAAAATAAGTTCCTGTTCCAAACGGTTAGGATCATAATTTTCTTTACCAACATGCTCTTCCAGCACTTTTTGCAAGCCTTCTTTTATTTTAATTCTGCGCCTTGGTTCAAGCGTAATTATTGCAGCCTGCTGTAATTCAATGTTTGCAATACGTGCATACAAATCATTTTCAATACTTAATCCTTCATCGCGGCGGTGTTTGTTCAAATCATCAATGGCAGCCTGCAAAATTGTTGCAAATAAATTCCATTCTTCTTCAGCAATAATTTCTGTTGAAGGTGCAATTACATCAGGCAATTTTAATAAAGTGCTTAAAATATTTTCCTGAGATAAGCCTAATTCAGTGGACAATTTACGCATTGGTTCATAATAAGATTTTGCCAGTTCGGTATTGATAACAGCACCTTTTTCAGCACCGTTTTGCTTTAGTATGATTACAGCTTCAATGCTGCCGCGAACCAATCCTTCATTGATCATGCTTCTTATTTCAAACTCGTAAGGCTTTAATAAAGAAGGCACGGTAAGGCGTATATCATATTGCTTGCCGTTTAATGAACGCAGCTCAACTATAAAATTTTTTTCACCGATTGTTTTTTCTGAACGTCCATAACCTGTCATTGAGTATAACATAATAAATGTGTGTGCGCAAAGAAAGTAATTATCTGCGATGAATACATTTTGCAGTCGATAATAAGTATTCTGCGGTTAGATTAATAAATGATTTTTTAAGAAAGATACAGTTGCTCTGATGTAATTATCAACTCCATTCTTCCTCATCAATCTGTTTCAATTTTTTGTAAGCTTTTTTAGAAAGAAAAACACCGAGCTCATACAAAGAATATAATGGTATAAACACAATTGTCTGGCTATACCAGTCAGGGCTTGGCGTAATAAACGCGGCAACAATTAGTATTACTACAATGGCAAACTTTCTCGATTTGCGCAACATATCCGGCGTTATTAAACCAATACGCGTTAATGCATAAGTAAGTACCGGCAATTCAAACGCAACGCCACAACCAAGAATAAGATTGGTTAAGTTATCAAGATAATCATCAATTGTTGGCTTGGTTTGAATAATATTTAAATTACTTACATGAAAACCGGCGAGAAAATTAAACGTAAACGGGCCTAATACAAGATATCCAAAAGCAGCGCCGAGAAAAAAGAAAAAGCTGACCCAGAAAATAATAAACCTTGTGCCTTTTATTTCTCTTGGCTTTAATGCTGGTTTTACAAAGCGCCAAAATTCCCAAAAGATATATGGAAAAGCACCAATTAAACCTCCAACAAACGCAATGGAAAAGCTGCCAAAAAACTGCCCGCCAAAAGTGGTTGTTTGCATGCTGATATTTACCGGTGGCAAACACAAGCCATTGCCTAAACCAAGCTTATGACTTAATGAACATATTACGCGGTAACTTATAAAATTAGGATTGATAGGGCCGGCAATGATATTATCAAACACCCATTGGATTTTGATGAAAATAACAACGGCTAAAATTAAAATAGCAAGCAATGCACGCACAATATGCCAGCGCAGTTCTTCAAGGTGATCTACAAAAGCCATTTCTCCTTTTACCTGGTTGCGCCTGCCAATAAAACCTTCCGTCATTTAATTTTATTAAAGTTTGCAAATGTACGTAGCAGGCAAAGATTAAATATGTAGAAATTGCTTAAAGTTGAATGAAGCTAACGCAGCAATTTTAATTTTACCATTTCAATGCGTGTATCACTTACATTTAAAATGTCAAATTCGTAATTTTCTATAATGATGCGCTCTTTAAGATGCGGGATAGTTTCATACTGGTTAATTATATAACCTGATAAAGTTTCTGATTCATCTTCCGGAAAATTAAACCCATATTTTTCATTAAGATAATCCAGTTCAAGCCTGCCCGAAAAAATATATTCATTTTCTGCAAGCTGCTTCTCTACAAATTCTTCTGTATCGTATTCATCTTTTATCTCACCAAAAATTTCTTCCAGCAAATCTTCCATTGTTACAATGCCGGCCGGTCCGCCAAACTCATCAACTACCCAGGCAATGCTTTTTCTTTCTTTTGTAAATTTATTCATCAAGTCTGTTGCACTCATTGTTTCGGGCACAACAGGTATCGGCAATAAAATAGAACGCAGGTCAGCAGGTTTTTTAAAAAAATCAAGCTGGTGCGCATAACCCTGAATATTATCAATATTGCCTTCATACACAATCATCTTGCTTAGCTTGGTTTCAATAAAATAATCCAACGCTGTTTGAATTGGTGTATTAATTTCCAACGCTTCTACTTCTGTGCGTGGCACAAGGCACTGGCGTATTTTAACCAGTGGAAGTGATAAGGCATTCTCAAAAAGTTCAGTATTTAATTCCTGTGAATCTGGCGCCTGGTCTTTTGTTTGCTGATAAAAATGTTCAAGATCAACTTTTGAAAAAGCTTCGGTATCTTTTATGCGCACATTAAAAAGATATTTTAAAATGCCCTCAGCAAAATTTACAAACAAAGAAGCGATGGGGTTAAACAGCCGGTAAAACAATTGTGCTACAGGCGCAAAAAAACTTAGCAAACTATCATTACGTGCCCTGAAAATTGCTTTAGGCAAAAACTCGCCAATAATTAAAACAATAATTGATGAGAGAAAAGTATCAAACAGCAACTGCACATATTCGTTTTGCATTTGCAGAGAGTTCCAAACAAAGGTGCGCATAAGTTGCGTAAACAACAGGCCATAAATTACAAGGCAAATATTTATTGCTATAAGGCAAACACTTAAAAACTTTGATGGGTTTTCCATAAAGTTTGAAAGAATGATGCCGCTGCTTAAGCCTTGCTTTTTCTTTAATTCAACCGTAAGTTTATTAATGCTGATGAAAGCAATTTCAAGCCCTGCAAAAAAAGCGATCAGCAACAGTGTAATGGTTATCCACAAGATGATGTTTACTGAGAACATGCAGTGAAAATAGAAAAAGTTTATAACAGTTTATATGATTCTTTTACTTATGCATTGAACAGGAAACATCATCTGTAAGAAATTATACAGGTTACTAAGCTTTCAGTAACTTAAATGCATGTGTCCAGTCGTTCTTTAAAAAACCATCAATACACCAGAGAATGCATAAAGGCTCAATTGCCCTTGATGCTTCTGCTTTGCCCATATCAGCCGTTTCCCATCCAAACTTTATAAGCAGGTCTTTAACCGTTTTTTTTGCATCAGCATCATTACCGCAAATAAACATGGTTGGTGTAGCATCTAACTGCGGCTTATACATCAGCAAATTTCCAACGCTGTTAAATGCTTTCACAAATTTTGCATCAGGCGCTTTGCTTTGTAATGTTTCCAGTAAAGAATTTTGAAAAGTTGTAAATGCATTTAAAACACCATTTACAGGTGGCGAGTCAGCAATTGGATTTGTAGTATCAATTACAATTTTGCCAGCAAGATTTTCTTCACCCGCTAACTTTACTGCTTCTTCAGCAGCAGTGCCTTTTACGCAAAGCACGATTATTTCACCAAACTTTGCAACTTCATTAAATGTACCGACATCTATTTTTGTTTCAGTATTAAAATCAACCACTTCTTTTTTTGAAGTATTCCGTGTGCCAAGCATCACTTCATAACCTTCACTTTTAAAAGCTTTGGCAAGCGTTTGGCCAACATCTCCTGAACCAATAATTCCTGCTTTCATACAATTTATTTTTATTTCAAAGATGATTAAAAGCATTTAAACAGTTATTAAATTTTATAATGATTTTGCTTAAAATTTATTTATAAATGAGTAACCTCGTTTAATACACGATTGTTTAATAAACATTGCCTTGTTTGTTTTAATCATACATTCAAATGAACATCTTACATTCATCTTTTAATTGCTTGCTAAATGCCACAATATATTTTATCATTTGATCAGGGCACAACCAGTTCACGTGCTATCATTTTTAATAAAGAAGGTGCCATTGTATCAACAGCACAAAAAGAATTTACGCAACTCTTTCCGCAGCCAGGTTGGGTTGAACATGATCCGAATGAAATATGGAGCACGCAACTCGGCGTAGCTGCAGAAGCTGTTACAAAGGCAGGCCTGACTATAAAAGATATAGCTGCTATCGGCATCACCAATCAACGTGAAACAACCGTTGTATGGAACCGGAAAACAGGGCAACCAATTTATAACGCTATCGTATGGCAGGATAGAAGAACTGCAGCGTATTGTGATCAATTAAAAACAGCCGGCCATCATAATATCATTCAGCAAAAAACAGGTTTGGTAATAGATGCTTATTTTTCTGCAACCAAGTTAAAATGGATATTGGATAATGTAAGTGGGGCAAGAAAAAAAGCAAACAACGGAGAACTTTGTTTTGGAACGATTGATAGCTGGCTGTTATGGAAATTAACTGATGGCAATATGCATGCAACAGATGTTACCAATGCAAGCCGCACCATGCTTTTTAATATACATACTTTAAGTTGGGATGATGAATTGCTGCAATTAATGAACATACCTGCAAGCATTTTGCCACAAGTAAAAAGCAGCAGTGAAATATATGCAAGTACAAAACATATTCTTACAGCACACAGCGTACCGGTTGCAGGTATTGCAGGCGATCAGCAGGCTGCTTTGTTTGGACAAATGTGCCTTCATAAAGGCATGGTAAAAAATACATACGGAACAGGTTGTTTTATGCTGATGAATACCGGCGATAGCCCTGTCTCATCTAAAAATAATTTACTTACAACCATTGCATGGCAGGTGAATGGTATAACACAATATGCTTTGGAAGGAAGTGTATTTATTGCAGGTGCTGCCGTGCAATGGCTGCGCGACGGATTGAAAGTGATACGTTCATCTGAAGAAGTTGAAGCATTGTCCCAACAGGTATCTTCAAGCGAAGGTGTGTATGTAGTTCCTGCCTTTGCAGGCTTAGGTGCACCGTATTGGAATCAACATGCAAGAGGCACAATCGTTGGTATTACACGCGGCACAACGGCTGCACACATTGCAAGAGCATGTGTAGAAAGTATTGCTTTTCAAACAATGGATGTATTAAATGCAATGCAGGCAGATGCCGGCTTTGCAATAAAAGAATTGCGGGTTGATGGTGGTGCTACGGTAAATAATATGCTGATGCAGTTTCAGGCAGATATTCTAAATACACCTGTTATAAAACCAAAGGTTACAGAAACAACTGCATTAGGCGCAGCTTATCTTGCCGGGCTTGCAGTTGGCTACTGGAACAGTGTTGAAGAGATACAACAGCAGTGGCAAAAAGATAAAGAATATCATGCTGCAATTGATGAAGCCCAACGCAAACATTTATCAAAAGAATGGAGTAAAGCTATACGTGCTGTACAAGTTTGGGCTGATGATAAAGAAAAGGTATAATTTATTTAATTCTAAACAAGCTTGCTTATTTGTGGTTTACATATCAATTGATGATGGCTTATAATTTTGTTTTTGCCCTATCCATGAATTGTAAACCGTATAAAAAACAGCCAGTATAATTGCACCTTTAAACATACCTGTAAATCCCCAGGCAGCAAGTCCTCCAATTACACCAAGAAACAATATCAGAAAAGGCAATTTGCCGCCGCTTTTTCCAATAAGCACAGGTTTTACAATGGCATCAACAACAGTTATTATAACACCCCAGATAATTAAAAAAATAAGTTTGCCTGGATGATCTTGCGTTGACATCCATAGTACTAATGGTACCCATAAAGGCAGCGGCCCTACTTGTATTACTACCAGGAAAAAAAGAATAGCGGATAAACCTACAGCAAAATGAACACCCACAATTTTAAGACCTATAAATGAAAGTATGGCTGCAATAAGTGCTGTGCCCATCACTCCTATTGCAACACCGCGGATGGCCATGCTAATAGCATTTAATAAAGTAAGGCCAGACCCTTTTCCTAAAAGCCGCTCTAACGGTATTCGCATCGCTATAATTATATTCTTTTTTTTCACCAGCAACAGTGCGGAAATAATGATACCGATAATTACTTCCAGCATTGTTTGCAATATGCTTATACCGCTTGTCATAGCCTTGTGAGAAATTTGCTGCACCTGTTGCTGATGATCGCTAATAATTTGTCTCGGATCGTCATGATATTGATTCCATAACTTTTCAATTTGTCTTCCTGCCAATGGTATTTTGGCAATTGATTCGGGCAATGGCGGAAGCCCATTTTCCTTTACATCATTCACCCAGTCTATTGCATGCCTTGCGTTATGCGATAGTGCAGTAAACAAAAAACTCAACGGCACTGTTATCACAATTATTAATAATAATGTATAAAGAAACCCTGCGAGCTTACGTTTATTTTTTAAACGTGATGCAAGCCATTCATAAAAGCTTTCAAAAGAAATGGCAAACACAAGTGCAAACATCAGCACACCAAAAAACAATTGTAACACTTCATACAATGCAACCAGCAAAGCAATCAACAGAAATACAACCAACACAGTTTCTATAATATTTCTTGATTTTATGTTTGGGTTTTCGTTCATTTAAAAATGAATTTACATGTTTGAAGCAAACAACTTACCAATATTATTGCTTTCAGGTTTTATTATTTTGATTGTTTTCATAAGAATTGATGAAAACTATAAAGATTATCTTCGGCTTAATTGTAATACACCATGAACAGAAATGCGATGCTTGCCCAAATAAAGCAAACTGCTGAATGGGATATTGCAATTATCGGTGGCGGTGCAACAGGACTGGGATGCGCTGTGGATGCAGCTTCCAGGGGTTATAAAACGCTGCTCGTTGAGCAGTATGATTTTGGCAAAGGCACATCAGGCAAATCAACCAAACTAGTGCATGGTGGCGTACGTTACCTGGCACAGGGCAATATTAAATTAGTGATGGAAGCTTTGCGTGAAAGAGCTTATTTGTTGCGTAATGCACCGCATGTTACAAAAGCATTGGCATTTGTAGTTCCTGTTTACAGCCTACGTGATAAATTGTTTTATGGCATTGGTTTAAAAATGTATGATCTGCTTGCAGGCAATCTTTCATTAGGTAAAACAAGATGGCTGAATAAAGATCAAACGCTGCAACATTTACAAGGCATCAACAGTAAAAATCTATACGGTGGCATTTTATATTACGATGGGCAGTTTGATGATACAAGGCTTGCTGTAGCACTTGCAGTAACTGCTGCTGAACAGGGTGCTGCTGTTATAAATTATTGTAAAGCAGAAAACTTCATTAAAACAAATAATAAGATAAGCGGTGTAACAATTCATGATACAGTTAATGATACTTCATATACAATTAATGCAAAAGCTGTAATAAATGCAACAGGTGTTTTTGCTGATGCCGTGATGCAGATGGATAAGCCTTCCAATGAAAAATTGATTGCACCATCACAAGGCGTGCATGTAGTAATTGATAAAAGATTCTTTCCAAATAATGCGGCGATGATGATACCTAAAACAGATGATGGCCGCGTATTATTTGCGATGCCCTGGCATAATAAAGTTATACTCGGCACAACTGATACTCCCATAAAAAATATTTCTATCGAACCCAAACCTTTGCAGGAAGAAATTGATTTTATACTATATCATGCCAATAAATACTTAAAGAAAACAATTGCAGAGAAAGATGTTCTAAGCACGTTTGCCGGGCTTCGTCCGCTAATCAAAAAAAAAGATGTTTCTTCAACTGCAGTGTTAAGCAGGGATCACACCATTTTAATATCTGCTTCAGGGTTGATAACAGTAAGTGGCGGCAAATGGACAACCTATCGTAAGATTGCAGAAGATGTGATTGATAAAGCAATCATATCCGCTAAATTAACACAAAAAAAATGCGTAACTAAAAAGTTACCTGTTGCAGATTCAGGAAAACTAATTGATAAAAACTCAAATGACTTTCTTGAAACCGATGTAGTTTTTTCAGATGAAGACATTAAATATTTTGTTGAAGAAGAAATGGCAATAACAATTGAAGATGTACTTGCAAGAAGAACAAGATTATTATTTTTAGATGCATCAAAAGCTAATGCTGTCGCAGCTTCTGTAGCAAAACAAATGGCTGTTCTGCTTAATAAGAATGAGCAATGGATAAATACACAGATTAATGAATTTGGTAAACTTGCAGCGCAGTATGTATTGCCATTAAAAACTAAGCATGCTCAAACAATTTAATCATTCATAATAAAATAATATGTCTCCTTTTATAAGCGAATTTATGGGCACTGCAATAATTGTAACCTTAGGTGATGGTGTTGTGGCAAACGTAATACTGCATAAAACCAAAGGCAATAACGGCGGCATAATTGCAATTACACTTGGCTGGGCGGTTGCTGTTTTTATTGGTGTGTTTATTTCAAACAAAGCAAGTGGGGCGCATCTTAATCCCGCTGTTACAATTGCTCTTGCCTGCACGCATAAATTTTCATGGAGCATGGTGTTGCCATATGTTACTGCACAATTACTGGGTGCTATGGCAGGCGCTGTTTTGGTATGGCTTTGTTACGAACAGCATTTTAATGAAACAACAGATGCTACTTTAAAGTTGGGCGTATTTTGCACTGCACCTTCTATACGCAGTGCTGTTCACAATTTTGTAACTGAATTTATAGGTACGTTTATTTTTATACTTGCTGTTTTATATATTGTTGCGCCGGCAAACAGTTTGGGCGCTTTGGATGCTTTGCCGGTTGCGTTGGTGGTGTTAAGTATTGGCTTAAGCTTAGGCGGCCCAACCGGTTATGCCATTAATCCTGCAAGAGATTTGGGACCACGTATTGTACATTTTTTACTTCCTATAAAAAATAAAAGAGATAGTGACTGGAAGTACAGCTGGATACCCGTGCTTGCACCAATGGCAGGTGCAATAGTTGCTGCTTATGTTTGGTTGTTGTTAAACAAGTAAATAACTATAAAGAAATATCAAAAAGTTAGTATGAAATCAAAAACCGCTGTCATTATTTTATTACTGTTATTATTTTTTTATAAAGATTTTTCACAACGGAATACTGTATTAACTGCAGCACAGTTAAAACCATATGGGCGTTTTGCTTATGATAAAGATCAAAACCTTGAACTCATTAGTTCAGCAGTGCATTTTGGTTTTAGTTTTAGCGGTAAAGAATGCACTATTTATACTTTTATCAATGATTTAACCGGTCATAATTATTTGCAATATGAATTGGATGGCGTTTATCAAAAACGAATAAAAGTTGCAGGCAATTCAGTTCAGCAAATAACATTATCTGCCTTAACAAAAAGCAAGCATACAATTGAATTGTATAAAGCTACTGAAGCAGCAACAGGCCCTATCTTCATACAAAAAATCTCAGGTAATAATTTACAGATAGTTGAACCAACAAATGAACCATTGATAGAATTTATTGGTAACAGTATAACATGTGGAGCTGCCGCTGATACATCTGAAGTTAAATGCGGGCAAGGTGAATATCATGATCAGCATAACGCCTACCTGGCTTATGGGCCAAGAGTTGCAAGAGCGCTACATACAAACTATATTTTAAGCAGTGTAAGTGGTATTGGCATTTATAGAAACTGGAACAGCGATGGGCCAACAATGCCGCAGGTGTATGAAAAACAGAGTTTGAATATGAATGATTCAACGCAGTGGAATTTTAAAATGTATGCACCAAAAGTTGTAAGCATTGCATTAGGTACAAATGATATGAGCCATGGAGACGGCATACATGCAAGAGCTGCTTTTGACAGCGCAACATTTGTTAAGAACTACATTGCCTTTGTTCAGCTTGTTAAATCAAAATATGCAAACGCAACCATTGCATTGTTAAGCAGCCCGATGATAAATGGCAGCGATAGAATGCTATTACAAAATTGCCTTACTGCTGTTAAGCAAAATATCGATGCAATATATCCATCAGCAAAACCCGTTGCTTTATTTTTCTTTGCACCGATGAACGGTGGCGGTTGCGGAGGCCATCCAAGTGTGCAGGATCATGCAGTACTTGCTGATGAGTTGATACCTTTCTTTAAAAATTTATTATAGTAAATCTATTAAGCAGTTGCAGGTTATTTATTTGGTTTTACCGGTTCAGTATTAATTGAATCTCTTTCACGATTTAATTGTTTTATAAGCTTTTCGTTTTGTTCTTTTAATTGTTCATTCTGCTTTTCCATATCAGCCTTCATTTGCATTTGTTGTTGCTTCATGATCTCTGCCTGCTTATCCATCTCGGCTTTCATTTGAACTTGTTGTTGTTTCATTGCCTCTGATTGTTCCACTAACTTTTTTTGTTCTGTTTTTAATTGCTCCATCTGCTTATCAAGCTGTGCTTTATTCATTAAATTTTGCTGGTTCATGTATTCAGTTTGGGCCTTCAGTGCTTCTTTTCTCACTTGAGCGGATTTATTTTTAATTGCATCATTCGTGGCCATCGCTTGGTTTGCATATGCTTCCGCCTGCGCTTTGTATTCTTCTTTTTCCGCATCACTAATTTCATTTTTTATATCTGCTTTCATTTTCACAGCTTGGTCTTGTAAACTTTCAGCCTGGTCTTTCAACGCTTCTATTTGTTCGTTTGATAGATTACTTCTTACTGAATCATCAATCATAGCTTTTAAATCGTTCAACTTGGCTAAATTGTCCTGATCTTTCATGGCCACATCGTTTTCCTTTATTGCCTCTGCTTGTGCGGCCAAAGCTTCAACCTGTGCTTTCATTGCTGCTGCCTGGCTCTTTTTATCAACTGTAATTTGCTGTTTAAGTTTTGCAATAACATCTTTATAATCTGAAATTTTATCTTCAGGAATTTTTACGTCATCAACATATAATTCAGTCCTGCCATTAGTTTCAATCAATTTATAGTGCTTGCCATTAATTGAATTGCTGATAACAGTTTTTGATTCATTATTATTAACTATTGTTGGTTCAGTAGTATCTTTTTTATCTTCAAACAAACCAGATTTTGCCTGTTGAATTACATGATTTGCGTTTGTAAAAAGCGGCTGTTTAATTTTTGTAAAAGCAACGGTTGTAAAAACGGTAATAATAATACCGGCTGCCAGAAAAGTCTTTTCCATACTGTTAAGTGTTTTATTGTTGTTTGTAATAATGCGCTTAAGCCTGTTTAATAAATAATATTTTTTGCCTGAAAAAAATGATGCATGTTGTATAGCCGCTTCATGATCTTTAAAAGCAATCAACGCATGTATAAATTGCTTTTTGTTTTTAGTTTGATTAAGCGCAACATCATCGCAGCAGTTTTCGCGTTCTTCTTTTACAAGCGATGAAAGCCATAACACTGCGGGATTAAAAAAGAAAATAATTTCAGCAAAATTTTGTAACATATTTAAGAAGTAATCATTACGGCGAATATGCGCAAGCTCATGCAATAAAATGGCTTCAATATCTTCAGGTGGCAAACTTGTAAATGCGGCTGCGGGAAACAATATCACTGGCTTAAAATGCCCTGCCATCATTGGTATTTCGGCAATAGCAGATTTTAAAAGTATTACTGGTTTTTTAATACCGATGTTTGTTGCAAGTTCTTTAAGCCTTTTGTTCCAGAATTCACCTGCATCAAAAACCTTGTTACGTTTTAAACGATATACAGTGCGCAAACCTGTAAGCATGTTTATGCATTTAAACACAACGACCATCATCCACATTACTACAATTACATTTTTATAAACCTGTAAAAACATTATGGCTTTAGTAAAAAAGTTTTTAAACGGATTGTAGTTAACAGTACTCACAATATAATTTGCTGATGCATGATTTATTGTTTGGACGTTTATGTTGCTGTTTCCGGGCAGGTTTATTTCATAACAAAAAGTAGCTACGTTGATAATTACGAAACTGCATAACAGGTAACCAAGTAATTTATATCGTACAAGTGCAACTGAATTTTTTGTACTGTTAACCAGCAATGCCGCAACAAGCGCTATAAATATTCCCTGCCATAAAGAATGTACCAACGTCCATAATAATGCATGTGCCATTTTATTGGTTACGATGTTTTGTATAAAGCGCAATTGCATAATAATGTATTGAAGTGTTATGAATTTTTATTCATTTTATCCAGCATCTCTTTGATTAATTGTATCTCTTTTTTTGACGTTTTTTTATTGCCCAGCAACTGCATTACAAGGCTGCTCGCGGAACCATCATACAAGGCATTTACAAATTTTTCTAGCAAATGATGCTTAGTTTTTTGTTCGGCTTCAGCTGGTTTATAAATATGCTGCATGTGCGTGTCATCTCTTTTTAATAACCCTTTTGCATGCATCAGTTGCATAAGCTTTAAGGTAGAT
>CAZZXW010000056.1:0-13082 GCA_964658095.1 uncultured Parafilimonas sp.
TTTTAAAGGCAGCCACTATTTTTTTATTATGCTGTTTCACCCAACTTTTAAAAGCGCAAACTGTAAACGCCGGTTATGAGATTACAGCAACTACAAACTATAAAAGCAGCATAGTTTATTTAGGCAGTTATTATGGCAAGCGTAATATTCTGGTTGATTCTGCTGTTGCCAATTCAAAAGGTGTTGCAATTTTTAAAGGCAATAAAAAACTTGCAGAAGGTATTTATTTTTTTGTATCACCTGACAGGGTTAAGCTTTTTGAATTTTTAATGGATTCAATGCAGCATTTTAGCGTGGTTGCAGATTCATCTAAACCGGGAGATATAAAATTTAAAGGCTCACCTGATAATGATGTATTTGCTGCTTACACAAATTTTCTAACTAAAATTTCACCGGATCTTAATAAACTTCAGCAACAGTTTGGCACCGCAAAAACGGCTACAGATTCTGCTGCTATTCAAAAGCAACTATCAGATAAAGGAAATGAATTAAATAATTACAGGAACAATATAATACGCAACCAGCCAAATGCTTTATTGTCGCAATTGCTGCGGGTTGCAAAAATGCCGGAGCGGCAGCAGCCAAAGGTTTTAAGCAATGGCACAGTTGATTCGTTATATCCTTTTCATTATGCAAAAGAACACTATTGGGATGATGTTGATTTTGATAACGACATGCTTTTGCACACGCCTTTTTTTGAACCCAAACTGGATGATTACCTGAAATACTATGTGTCTCCGGATCCTGATTCGATCATTAATGAAATAAATTATATGCTACTCGCTTCAAGAGCAACAGATGAATTGCATAAATATTTATTACTGAAGTTTACGGATAAGTACATCAATCCTGAATACATGGGCCAGGATAAGGTTTTTATTTTTTTGTTCGAAAATTTTTATGCAAAAGGTGATTCATCTTATTTATCACCCGATATACGAAAACAGGTTTTTGACCGTGCTTACAGTTTAATGGCAAACCAGATAAATGAGCAAGCTGCCCAGCTTGACCTTACAGATACCGCAGGTAAAACCGTTTCTTTATATGATATTCAGGCGCCACTGATCTTGGTTGCTTTTTGGGATCCGCATTGCAGCCATTGCCAGTTGCAAATACCAAGACTGGATTCTTTTTACGAAGCGAAATGGAAAGCAGAAGGTATCAAAATTTTTGCGGTTTGTGTTAATGACAATGTGAGTGAAGACTGGAAAAAATTTATTACAGAACACCAGTTGAACGGCTGGTATCACGCATATGAAACCAAAGAAAAAAAGAAACAGCTTGAAGCTGCAAACCAGGCAGATTACAGGCAGCTTTATGACATTTCTCAAACGCCCACTTATTTTTTGCTGGATGATAAAAAGAGAATCGTGGCAAAAGGGTTAAGCCTTGATCAGTATGACGGGCTGATATCTACCAAACTAAAATCAGTTTCTTCTACGCAATAATTAATTATGAAAGTAAAAATGTACCTGGCTTTTGCATACTTATTTTTAATTTCTATAACCACATCAGCCCAAACGTTATTTACTTATGGAACGCATGCTGTAACCAAAAATGAGTTTTTACAGGCATACAATAAAAACCCTGATACAACAGGAAACAAACAACAAAAAATAAAAGAATATCTTGATTTGTACATCAATTTTCGGTTGAAATTACAAGATGCTTATGATGACAATGTAAACAACAATGCAGATATACAATCAGAAGCCCAAAACTTTAAAGCACAGCTTACAGATAATTTTATAAATCAGCAAGCTGATGTAAACCAGTTATTGCATGAAGCATTTTTGCGCAGCCAGAAAGATATTTTATTACAACAGGTGTTTGTGCCTTTTGCCGGCATAGACACTACTGATGCATTTAATAAAATTAATGCGGCTTACAGCGAACTTAAAAAAGGTAAAAGCTTTGACGATGTTGCACAACAATTTGCCGTTGATTCAATCACAAAAACCACGAAAGGCATTATTGGTTATATCACTGTTTTTACGCTGCCTTACTCAATTGAAAACATTGTTTATGCTTTGCCGCAAAATAGTTTTTCAACTGTTTATAAAAGCAAGATCGGTTATCACATTTTTAAAAATGCTGGCATCAGAGAAGCTTTGGGCAGAAGAAAAGTTCAGCAATTACTGTTTGCTACGCCTTTATTTTTCTCAAAAGAACAAATTAACACTGCGCATAAGCAGGCAGATTCTGTTTATAACTTGTTGCAGAGCGGAACTTCATTTGAATCTTTATTGCCACAATTCGGAAAAAATTATCAGCCATCTGATCCGTCAGCCTCAATTGAGATTAGAGTAGGGCAATATGACAGAGATTTTGAGAATGAAGTTTTTAAACTGCAAAAGCCCGGCGATATATCAAAACCATTTCAAACGCCTTATGGTTTTAATATTATAAAACTTATTGAAGCAGCACCAGTTTCAAAAGATGAGAACAATGTAACCAATACAGCTTACCTGCAGCAGCAAATTGATAAAGATGGAAGGCTTGATGTTGCAAAATACAACCTTGTACAAAAATGGTTGCCGTTAATGCATTTTAAAGAATCAGCTTTCAACAAACAGGATTTATGGATATATACTGATAGCGCAATTGCCAGGGCTGATACTTTATCGCCTGCATACAAAAGCATTAACCCTAACACAACATTATTTGAGCTTGATGATAAAAAGTATTCTGTTGGCGAATGGGTTGAGTATGTAATACCCATGCAAAATTTAATTGGTTCACCGGATGCGCATACACGGTATGAAAAAATTATGCATGATTTTATAAACTTTTCAGCAACTAATTATTACAGGGAAAACATAGAAACTTTTGATCCGCAGCTGAAAGATCAGCTGAAAGAGTTTAATGATGCGAATATGTTGTTTTATGTAATGGATAAACATGTCTGGAGCAAGGCTTCGCAGGATTCCGCAGGCTTATTAAAATATTATAATCAACATACAGAAAATTATAAATGGAACAAAAGCATATCGGCAATAATAATTTCCGGTGCTGATAAAGCAACTGTAACCGCTGTGGCAGAAAAAATAAAAAATGATCCTTTGCATTGGCGCAGCATTACAACCGGTTATGGCAGTTCAATATATGCTGATAGTGGCAGGTTTGAAACAGACCAGTTGCCTGTAAAACAGCCGGTGCAAATGGAAAAAGATTTTCAAACGCAAACAGAAGCAAATGATGCAGGTGATGCATACACTTTTTTACATGTGGTAGAAGTTTATCCGCAACCTGCACTCCGCAATTTTAGTGATGCAAAAGGCCTGGTGATTAACGATTACCAGGATGCTTTGGAGAATCAATGGATAGAGCAGTTAAAAAAAACTTATCCGGTTAGAGTAAACGATGCTGCCTTGGCAAACGTCTATTAATGAATACCCTTTTTTTAACGGTATTATTGCGCAGCTTAAGTAAAATATGTTTTGTCTTGGAATTATTTAGATTTTATATTTGTTTTATTTAGCCCTGTACAAATAAAATCCTACTAATGATACAGTTAGCCGCCGGAATTTTAATAGCTTATTTAACAACATTCTTCCTGCTACCGCTTATTATAAAACTGGCTCATAAAAATCAAATCTATGATATACCAGATGAGCGCAAAACGCATAATTATCCTGTATCATCCTTAGGCGGTATAGCCATATTTTCAGGTCTTATTTTAAGCATGCTGCTTGTTTCAGATTTTAATAACTACCACCCGGAGCTTCAATATTATATTGCCAGTTTTTTTGTAATTTTTATTTTAGGCGTTATTGATGATATATTTATTTTAAAAGCCTGGAAAAAGGCCTTAGGCCAACTGGCAGTGGCTGCCGTTCTTACTATAAAAGGTAACCTGTTGGTTACTGACATGCACGGCTTTTTGGGTATTCACTCGCTTACACATGCAGAAAGTATTTGCATCAGCTTTTTTACTATTCTACTTTTAATAAATGCATTTAATCTTTTAGATGGTGTAGATGGGCTGGCAGCTTCTGTTGGGCTTGTTGTTTGCCTGCTTTTCGGTATATTTTTTTTAATGAACAATGTAACCCCCTATGCTGTTTTAGCCTTTTCTATCTCCGGCTCGCTGCTGGCTTTTTTAATGTATAACTTTCCGCCTGCTAAAATTTTTATGGGGGATTCAGGCTCCACTTTAATAGGGCTTATCTGCAGCATGCTTGCTATAAAATTTGTTGAAAATCCTATCATTCAATTTAATCTTACCAATTATTCTACACCGGCAATTGCCTTTGGCTTTTTATTAATTCCATTGCTGGATGTATTGCGTGTATTTGCTTTGCGTATTGCAAAAAAGAAATCGCCGCTGGCACCTGACAGAAGCCACATTCATCATTTATTGCAGAATAAAGGTTTATCACATACGGAAGTAACTATTACTTTACTAACAGGCGAACTGGTTTTTGCAGCAATTACTATATCACTTCAAAACATTAATATCAATTTCGTAATTGCAAGCCAGTTTACTTTATATTTTACTGCTATTTATATTCTTAAACGCTACATTCCTGTACGCAAAAAATTGCATATTGTGAGAGAAGAAAACTCAGCAGGTGCAGATGAAATGAATGATTCAAAGGTGTACCCGATCTATCCTTTAAAAGAAAAAGTTACAGCTGTTGAAGATTGAGTAATTGCCTTTGCGTTGATTGCTTAGCTTTGCGTTCCAAAAAATATTTTGTATGGAGTCTGAAGAACTGGAACTGGTTATTGATGATGCAGAATCATCCATGAAAAAAGCCATTAGTCATCTTGAAACAGAGCTTACAAAAATTCGTGCGGGTAAAGCAAATCCCTCAATGGTTGATGGGATTTTTGTGGAATATTATGGCAACCCAACACCTATAACACAGGTTTCAAATATAACCGTGCTTGATGCAAGAACAATCAGCATTCAACCTTGGGAAAAAAATATGCTGCAGGCAATTGAGCGTGCTATTTTACAGGCAAATATTGGTATTACACCACAAAATGATGGCAACCAGATACGTTTATTTTTGCCGCCGTTAACTGAAGAGCGGCGTAAAGATTTATTTAAAAGAGCCAGTGCAGAAGGGGAGCATTCAAAAGTGGCAATCAGAAATATTCGTCGCGATGCAATTGAAGAAATTAAAAAATTGCAGAAAGACGGATTGAGTAAAGATGTTGCCGCAGATGCTGAAACTTCTGTTCAGGAAACTACCAACCGGTATATTGCTTTGATTGATAAACACCTTGCTGCAAAAGAAAAAGAGATGATGGCTGTTTAGCTTATCGTTTTAAATTTAATATCTCAACTGCATCAATTGCTTTTCTTAAACGTTGTTCATAATTACCGTTTATTTCAATCCATGGTGTAGATTGATTAATTAGAATGTCCCTGTAAATATTATATAATTCAACCCTTGGTTTATCATCAGGATATTCACGCATTTCATCAGCAATCCAGGGCAGGTCTATATTGCATAGTAAATACAGATCATACTTTCTTTTTGAAATTTCATCAAGTACTATATACTCGCATTTGCCAAATACATATTCATACCAAACCTTCATTACAAACATATTAGTATCTATAAAAAGTAATGAATTACAATTTTTAAACTTTGAATTTGTAGTTGTCTTATTGTTTACTTCCTCTGCATAATAATCCTCAATAACCAACTGGCCTTGTGTAATTTTTATTAAATCCGCATAATTGTATTTAACGCCATTCTCATTTAAATAAGAACGTGCATATTCAGGGCACCAGCATGTATTAAAATGCTCTGCAAGCTGTTTGCATAAGGTGCTTTTACCTGTGCTTTCAGGACCGATGGCCACAATCTTTTTTATCATGCATAAGTATTTTTATGGGCACGTTTCATCCATTCAACCAAACCAAAAAAAGCCATAACCAAAAGAATAAAATAATAAACACTTGTAAACACATAATGTTTTATAAAGTATAAAGGAATAGAGGCAATGTTGGTTGCAATCCACCAATACCAGCTTTCCACTTTTTTCTTTGCCATAAGCCACATGCCGGTATACGCAGTGGCACTGGCAAAAGCATCAGCCCACGGAATAGCATTTGGCGCAAAAGATTTTTTAAGGTAAGTAAGAATAAAAAATATGGAGATGTAAAAAAACGCAAAGAATAATATATGTTGTAACCATTGTTTTAAATTAGAAAATTGAACGTTTACAACATGCTGTTGATGCACATCTTTTCTTGCCCATAAAATCCAACCATAAACATTTAAAACAGTGTAATAAAAATTCACACTGGCTTCACCAAATAAATTTCCTTTTACGCTTATCCAAACATACAAAACGGTATTGATTAAACCGATCGGAAAAGTCCAGGTGTTCTCTATACGCGAAAACCAAACACTTACAATGCCAGTAACAACAGCGATATATTCAACCAACGTTGTTTGCTGCATGTTATCAATAAATTCCTGCCATATCGAGTGCAAACCCATCGTTCAAAATTGAGTGGTAATTTTTATACTTAAAAATTTATCAGTACTTATACATCTTTGCAAAAAAATTTTAAAGATGAACATTGCTGTTTTAGGTGCCGGTATGATAGGAAAAGTAATTGCTGCTGACCTTGCAAAAGAATATGCGGTTACTTCAATTGATTTAAATGAAAGCAATCTTCAGCTTGTACAAAAACAAAATGCAACTATTAAAATAATTAAAGCTGATCTTAAAGATTATGCTTCATACAATAAACTGTTGCTTCCATTTGATTTGATTGTTACAGCAGTTCCTGGTTTTATGGGTTTTGATACGTTGAAAGCAGTTGTAGAATGCGGTAAAAACGTTGCCGACATATCTTTCTTTCCTGAAAATGCTTTGGAGCTTGATGGTTTAGCCAAACAAAAAAACGTAACTGTTATAACAGACTGCGGCGTTGCGCCCGGCATGAGCAATTATATTATTGGCCGGTATAATGAAGAAATAAAAATTAATTCGTTTGAAGTATATGTTGGCGGCTTACCAAAAATTCGTAAAAAGCCTTTTGAATATAAAGCGCCGTTTTCGCCTGTTGATGTGATTGAAGAATATACAAGGCCTGCGCGTTTAATGGAGAATGGAGACATTGTTGTAAAGCCTGCATTAACCGAACGTGAATGGTTGCATTTTGATGATTTGGGAACGCTTGAAGCTTTTAATACAGATGGTTTGAGATCATTATTATTTACGATGAAGCATATAAAAAATCAGAAAGAAAAAACCTTGCGTTACCCGGGCCATGTTGATCTGATCATTGCTTTAAAAGAAAGCGGCTTTTTTAGCGAAGAAAAAATTAATGTTGATGGCAAAGAAATTTCGCCGCTGCATTTCACTTCAAAAATTTTATTTAATGAATGGAAATTAAATGAAGGTGAAGAAGAATTAACGGTAATGAAAGTTATAATAACGGCAAGCGAAAAAACAATTGAATATAATCTTCTTGATCGTTATGATGCATCAACACAGATTTCATCTATGAGCCGCACAACAGGTTATACTTGTACTGCATCGGCTAATTTGATTGCTAAAAATTTGTTTAAGGAGAAAGGCATTTTTCCGCCGGAGCTTGTAGGCAAGTACAAACCTTGTTTTGAATTTGTAATGAATTATCTCAAAGAAAGAGATGTGATTTGGAATAAGAAAGAATATTAAAAACTTAACTGATTGGCCAGGCGTTTCATCTCAATCTCAGCTGCTTTTGCAGCGTAACTTAAGTTCACCAAAGTATATCCTGCATTTTCAAAACTTTGTTGCGCATTTTTTACATCTACAATAGTTGCCACACGCAATTGAAATTTCAACAATACTAAATCAAGCAACTGCTTTGCTAACAAATAAGTTTCTTTTTGTGTTTTTAACTGCTGTAAAGAATTTTGATAAGCTTCATAATTTTTTACAGCATTAGATGTGTTATCACGCACTATAATATTTTGCTGCAACTGCGCATTCTTTGTATTGATTTCCGCCACCCGTTGCTGCCGCTTATAAATTGTGCCGTTATAAATGGGCACAGCTAAACTTAAACCAATATAAGGGCCATAACTTTGGTTAAGCAAAACGTTACCGGCAGAAGTTTGTGAACGGTTATAATTATAACCCGTGTTTGCATAAACAGAAGGGTAACGCAATGCTGCCGTTTGTTTTTCAAGCAATTGATTTATGGTAACCTGTATGCCCGCTGCTGCAACATCCGGGCTGTTATGTAAATTGTTCATCACATTATCCAGTAGTATAGTTGAATCAACTATAATAGTGTCTTCAACAGCAATTAAACTATCAGGCTTTAAAGTAAGTGTTGTAAGCAGGCTTGTTTTTGCCTGGTTAATTATCAGCAATTGTGATTGTCTTGATTGAAGCAATTCATTTAAATCAAGTTGCGTTTGAAAAAGATCTGCATTGTTTGCAAGGCCAACACTTGCCTGCGTTTTTACAATGTTCAGTTGTTGTTGTTGAACTTTAATTGAAGTATCAAGTGTTCTTAAATAGCTCTGTTGCCGCACTACATCAAAATACTCCGTCATTACTGTGGCGATTGTATTTTCAACAGCCGCATTCAGGTATTGCTGATTCTGTTTTTCAAGTTCATAAAGCCGCTGCTTAGTTGCAAAAACACGCATGCCATTATATAAAAGAAAAGTGCCTGCAACGCCACTTGATAAATTGTTGCCTGAAGCATTTTTGCGTTGAATGTGAGTGCCGGTATTTAATTGCTGATTAACATTTGTCAGCTGTTCATTATCTGTTCCTGAGCCTGAAACCACCGGCAAACCACCGGCCACGCCATAATTATTATTGATGGCAGTTATCTGCACGTTATTCTTTGCAACTTCAATATCATAACTGTTTTTTAGTGCAATGTTGATGGCATCATTTAATTGCAAAGGTTGCTGTGCTATAACATGCGTAGTTATTAAAAATGATATGATAAAAAATTTCTTCATTAAGATGCGTTGAAACGAACAACCACGTTACTTAAAAATTATTTGCAAATTAATATCAATAGATGCAGTTACAGAACTAACAATTTTGTTAAGTAAGAATTTATAAGCGAAATTTTTTTCAATGTTGTTACCACCGTTATTCAATTCACGATTAATTATAAAACGTAATTAAAAGAGGTTTTAAAACAGCAGCATCAACTTATGCATTAGTTCAGATAATAGTTAGTTTCAACATATAGTTTAAGAAGTTTTCAGAGGGGTGCTTGAGCCATTCAACAAAAATTGGGTGGCTCTTTTTTTATGATAAGCCAAACACGCCGGCGTTAATTAACTGTAAGGTTTGCTGCTTATAAGCGGAAGGTATAAGTAAAGAAATATTATGCCGGCTGCCACCATAACTTACCATGCGCACCGGAATTGTATTTACTGAATTAAAAACCTTTTGCAATATTTCAGGCGACTTTGCAATTTCATTTCCAACAATTGAAATAATAGTTTGATCAGCATCTGTTTCTACATTTCCAAGCGGCTCCAGTTCTTTTATTATTTGCTGAATATTGGTACTGTCATCAACGGTTACAGAAACTGCTACTTCAGAAGTAGTGATCATATCAATTGATGTTTTATATTTTTCAAACACTTCAAATACCTTTCTTAGAAAACCATAAGCCAGCAACATGCGGCTGCTTTTTATTTTAATAGCTATAATGCCATCTTTTGCCGCAACAGCTTTTGCACCAACATCTGTAACTATTTCCTGTATAGTTGTTCCGGTTGCTTCCGGTTGCATGGTATTAAGCAACTTGACTGGGATATTGTATGATTGCGCAGGCCAAATGCAAGCCGGGTGTAAAATTTTTGCACCGAAATAAGCAAGCTCTGCAGCTTCATCAAAGCTTAAGATTTCAACAGGGATTGTTGTGCTAACTACTCGCGGATCGTTATTGTGCATGCCACTGATGTCTGTCCAAATTTCGCATACAGATGCATTAACAGCAGCCGCAACAAGCGATGCCGTATAATCACTGCCGCCGCGTTTTAAGTTATCAACTTCGCCTTTTGCATTGCGGCAAATGTAACCTTGCGTAATAAACAGTTTTTGATTTTTATGATGTTGCAGTAACTGGCTTAACTTCACTTTTATACTTCCTATTTGCGGTTCACCATTGCTATCAATGCTCATAAATTCAAGCGCTGGTAATAATACATGATCAACATCTTTCTCTTCAAGGAAAACACAAAATAATTTAGTGCTTAATAATTCACCTTGTGCAAGTATGTCTTTATTTAAAGCTTCGCTAAAAGAAATTTTTAGAATAATGTTGAGAAATTCAAAATGTTCTGTAACAATAGCGTTTGCTTTTTCTCTGTATAAATTTGTTTCAACAAGATCATTTACAAACCTGCGGTAATTATTTTCAAGATCATTAATTTGTCTCTTGGCTTCTTCGCGGTAACCTTCAGCAATAGCATTGCTGATGTTTATCAGTGCATTAGTAGTGCCGCTTAATGCACTTAGTACAATAATTTTTTCAATTGTATTATTATTTAAAATCAGGTCAAGCACCTGGTTCATGCGTTGCGGCGTGCCAACACTGGTACCGCCAAACTTCATTACTTTCATTATACGTTTTTAAAAAAGGATTGCAAAAATAAGCGGAGAAGGGTTACGATATTTTTTGATTGATCTGCTCATAGCCTTCATCAACTAATAAGTTATTGCTATCTGCAGCAGTTGTTGCCAGTATATCACAACGATTGTTATAAAAATTTTCTGCGTGCCCTTTCACCCAAAAAAATTGTATGGTATAATTTTTTGCAAGATGATGATATTCCATCCACAGATCTTTATTTTTTTTACCACCCTTAAAGTCAGTTTGTATCCACGTATCCAGCCATTTTTTTTGTATTGAATTTATTACATACTGGCTGTCTGAATAAATACTTAATGATAAATGCTTTCTGTTTAAGGATTTCAGCGCAGCAATAACAGCCATCAGTTCCATGCGGTTATTAGTTGTTAAACGATAGCCTGCTGAAAGTTCTTTCTTTACATCACCCCAAATTAAAATGGTGCCATAACCACCTTTACCCGGGTTGCCTCTTGCAGCACCATCCGTATAAATTATTAATTGCTTTTCGGCCAACATTAAATGATGTATTCGCCTTTGAGATAGGTTACTGCATTGCCACTCATTAGTACACGATTGTTTTTTAATTCGCAATCAAGGTAGCCTTTACGTTTGGAAAGCTGTATTGCCTGCAAGTTGGTTTTGTTTAATGCGTTTGCCCAGTATGGAACCATGATTGTATGTGCAGAACCTGTAACCGGATCTTCGTTCACACCACTTTGCGGATAAAAACATCTTGATACAAAATCTGCATCATTACCTTTTGCAGTAGCAATTACGCCACGGGCTTTAACTTTAGAAAGCAAGGCAAAATCGGGCTTTAAATTTTCTATCGCCTGTTGCGAAGGAAGCACGACCATATAATCAAACGAAGTTTTAAAAACAGGCGCATCTCCAATATCGAGTCCTTTAAACAAACCTTCAGGAATATCACTTATAGGTTCAGGTGTGTTTGCAGGAAAATCAAGCATATAGGTATTAGCATTTTTGCGCACAACTTTTAACATGCCGCTTAAAGATTCAAACCATATTTCATCTTTTGCATGATGCAGCTCTGTAAAAAAAATATGTGCACTCGCTAATGTAGCATGCCCGCACAGCTTTACTTCAGTTGAAGGTGTAAACCAGCGGATGCGATAGTGCTCATCTTCTTCTATAATAAATGCAGTTTCGGAAAGATTATTTTCTGCCGCCAGGCTTTGCATTGTTTTGTCAGGCAACCACTCATGCAAAGGGCAAACAGCAGCGGGATTACCACCGAATACTTTATCTGTAAACGCATCAGCTATATAAACGGGAAGTTTCATGTTAATAATTAACGTGCAAAGTTGCAGTGTAAATATATACAAGCAAAAGGTGGTGAACTATATAAAACAGCAGGAAAAAAATTTTTGAAATTTTTTTTTAAACGCATTAAACCTGTTTAAAAGTAACACGTCTATTTACAACAACGGTTAATAACAACTAAACATATTCAACTTTGCAGCAGGGTTAAATCAGGGTGGCCAGCGGGATGCGGTCACCCTTCTTTTAATCGTATTTTCTTCTTTTAATATTTTTCTTCATTTCTAATTCTTCTATTAAAGCTTCCGGCGTTGGATTGCCGGTTATTGCTTTGGCAGCAAAAAATAAAACCAGCGGAATAAGTATCGAAGCAAGAAACTCCTGCCATTGCAGCCAGTAACCCCACCAAGTATACACTGCAGCTGCTGAAGGATTAGCAGTATCGTAAATAATTTTTACCCTTTCATTTTCTTTTAAGTGCCTGAAAATGTAACCAGCCTTTATGGTGTAGGTTGTATTATCAATGGTGTAAACTGCGTTTGCATTTGTATTGATATAATGAACGATGCCGTTCGTAAATTCCCCATCTTCATAATCTGGTTGCCTTGTAAAAAAAATATAGAGCACAAAGCAGATAATATAAAAAGGCAAAATGATTTTTGGCAACTATGAAAGATTAAGGGCTAATGTAAGTTTAATATTCTTAGCATAGCAAATGATACATTAATCACGAGCATTTTAAATCTGGTATCCAAATAATTAATGAGCATAATTTAACAATCCTGTTACAAACAGTTTTTTTAATGTTCATTATCCAAATTAACTTGTGTATTCATTCATCACTTAAAAAATTACAAAATGAAAAAATTTGCTTTTATTGCCCTGCTGACTATTTCTGTTGCTGCCATCGCTGCCACAAGCGGTAATTCACAAAACAGTGCTATTGCAACTTACACTACCAGTGTAGCAGATACCACTCCAATGCAACATTCCACTATGCACAAAAAAACGGTGCATAAAAAGACAACTACGAAAAAGCCAATGAAGGACAGCACTAAGATGTAATCTTAATGAACAAAAATTAAAGGTCACTTTTTTAGTGACCTTTTTTATGCTTATACGTGAGTTTTATTTTGATGTGCTGCTGATAAAGGCAGCCACGTTCTTTTTAAAATCACTTTGGCTTGGCGGATTGATATACATCATGTGGCCGGCATCA
>CAZZXW010000057.1:0-5592 GCA_964658095.1 uncultured Parafilimonas sp.
ATAGTGTACAAAGCTTTGATTATTTTTTGCAAGATACTGCTGCAGTGTTTTTAAAGAAGCTACTTCATCTGCATATTTATATTGGTAATATTGAGGATACTTTACATCAAGTGATTTTATGTATTGCTCAAATTCATTTTTAGCATCTATTAACTGCGATTGTATAACCTGGAAATGTTTTGAAGTATCATTTAACACAGATAATTCCTGTTCAAGCTCAACTATTTTGATGTGATAAGCTTCTTGTTTTTTTGTTTCAACTTCCGGCAAATAAGCAGCGGCACCAAGCTCATTTAATTTATCATTTAATAAAACGGCCCGGCTTTTTTCCATAAAGTAAAAAGCAAGGTTTGCATCATCAGCAAGATAACTTGCTTCAATTGCATTGGTGTATAAATCTCTTGTTTTATCACGCCAGTACAATTTACTTTCATCATTAAATTGTTCATGTCGAATTTGTGTAATTAAAGAATCTGTAACTATCGCTGTTTGAATGCTTGCGTTTAGATAAGATTTCTCATTTGTTTTTTTGAATATTTCTAAGAGGAGATTGGTTTTATCATTCATTAAAATAATAATTGGGTCTTTGTTAGAAATTTTACTTAGCTGAATTATTAAAGGGTTTCGTTTAATGTTATTATGCAGATTAATTTCAAAATTGCTGAAGCTTTTTAAAAGGTAATTGGTAGCTTGCTGAAAATCATTCTGTAAGAAATAAACCTCGCCAAGATTAATGTTTGCTTGCGCAAATGCTAAATTACGATCCATAATAAGCTCAATTCTGTTTGCATAAATTGAACTTTGCTTGTAATAATACACGGCATTTATAAAATCTTGGCGATTGTTTAAGTAAAAATTGCCGAGGTCTATACAATCCTTCGTTAATTGCTGATAGTCACTCGTTCCAGCACGAACATTTATTGATTGTTTAAAAAAATATTCTGCGGAATCGTATGTGCCTTTTCTTTCATAAATAAAACCAAGTATTTTATAAGAAATAGATAATTCATATTTGTCGTTAATCTTTTTTGCTATTGATACTGCCTTATAGGCATTTTCGGTAATGCCTATAATTTTGTTTTCAAAGCATAGCGCCTGTATTTGCCTGTTTAAAAAATATAAATAATAAGAAGAATCATCTTGAGATAGCGATAAATTCATTCCAATGATACTTTCATCTACTACTTTTTGATAATCACCTGAAAAAAAGTAAATGTCAGTTTTGTAATAATGAGCTGCAAGCTGATAATAATTTGTATCAACAAAATTCTTTTTGCATAAATATATTGCTGAATCGTAATAGGAAATTGCTTTTGAATATAGCATCAATTTTTGAAAATAAAATGCGAGATTGTAGTAACAATTTATTTGAAGCGCTTTAAAATTCCCATTTAATTTATTACAAGTAGTAAGTGCCGTTGTTGTAAAATCAATAGCGGATGTAAGGTTATTGTGCTCTCTAAATTCGTATTTAGAGATTTTTATAAGAACAAGTATATAAGCAGAATCAGTTAATAGGTTATTATTTTCCAGTTTAGTTTTGATCGCATAAAAATTTTTAAGTTTTTCAAGAGGTGGTTTTGTATCTATATTATCGAGGTCTTGTAGTTGCTTAAATATCGAGGTATTTATTCCATTTTGACTAAATACATTAAAATAGATATAGCAGCTTATCAAACAAAAACAAAGTCTTTTCATAAGCCTGTATACAATAAACTTTTCTAATTGCAGATATTATAAGTTATTGCATCAGTTTTATTACCGGACAGCTTGCCTACTTTGCAATAGTTGATGATTTTGCGATATCATATATGTATCGTATGCAACTAAAATTAGGATAGCAAATAATAAAGCTATTTCAAGTATTTTTTTTGGACCTGGCCCTTTACCACCTCCACCACCAGTAGTAGTTCCTCCGGATGATGCAGTATTAGTTGTAGTTGTGCCTTTGGTTTCAGAAGAATTAGCCATAAAATTGGTTTTAATGATGAGGTGTATTTATGAAGAATGTAAACTAAATTTTTTTAAGCCATTGAGCCGCTTTATCATTCTCTGCTTCTCTTTCATTCACTACTTTTTGCAACAACTTCTTTGCTTCATTTTTATCGCCGGGCTTATTTCTTTCCAGTAAAGTTACAGCTTTCAGAAAATCACCGGGGTTACTAAATAAATTTTGCATTGCTGCCAACACTTCAAACTGTAATAAAGCACTATCGTACTCATTTTTCTGCAGGTATGTTAACCCGGTATATTTTTTTGCATCCGGGTTGGAAGCATCATTTTTTTCAACGGCTTTAAATAGTTGTAAAGCCCTATCATATTGCTTATTATTATAAGCAGCCTGGCCAAGCGTTATACTGTCTTTATCGGCGCTCATGGTTAAGCTTAAATTGCTGTAATTTGTTTTAATATAATTATCAGCAAGCCTTCTGGGCGATGAATTGGCTTCAAACAAATAAACGGAAGCTGCTAAAACCAAACATGCAGCAGCAGCATACATAAACCACCTGTTGGCAAAAGATCTTTTAATTAACGGCAATATTGGTATTTCATCTTCGGCATTTTTATTTTGCCATAATGATCTTTTTTGCTGCAACAATTCTTCCTGTAAAGTTTGCCTGGCAGTTACAAAAAATGCAACTTCCTGTGCAAACGCTTTATCTTCTTCACATCTTTTTTCAAAAGTTTTTTTCTCTTCTTCATTCAGAGTTTTCTGAAAGTAAGCATCAATATATTCCATTACATCCATCTTCAAATTTTTATGAAACAATAAGTTAATCAACCAAGCACTTTTTCTTTTAATTTTTCAATGCACCTTAATCTTGTTGTTTTAACCACTGCAGCATTATTATAAGATAATGTTTCAGCTATTTCCTTATCCGTTAACCCGTCTTCATACATTAATAATACTTCTTTACACCTTTCTCCTATGTTATTAAGATGCGCCTTCACCTTTGCTTTAAGCTCATTGTTTAAGAGCCGCTCAACAACTGATTTTGCGCTATCAGGCAATTGGTTCAACATTTCAGGTACAGGCATTGTTTTATGTACCTGGTGCTTATTAGTCGTATTTTTTCTAACAAGGTCAATACATTTATTAAAAAAAATTTGATAGAGGTAAGTTTTAATAGAAGAGCGGCCATCAAAATGACCGTTTATAATATTTTGTACCGATGAAAAAATGGTATCGCTGTAAGCACTAAAGCCGTCATCGTAGGTAAGATGATATTTCCGGCAGCCTTCATCTATAAAATAAGCGTATTGATCGTACAGAATTTTTTCGCAGCGGCTTCGTTCTTTATAGCCTGCCTTCAGCCCATAAAGTATGTCAGAATCGGGGTGCAATAAGTAAACTTTATACTAAAATAAAACAATATTAATAGCTCTGTAATTTATTTGCCATTGTAACACTGCATTGCCGGTAACTATCAAATAGATTTATTATTTAATTAACAGGTTATGCAATTTCAGAGATAATACTTTTCATCAAGATAAAACAAGCCGTCTGCCTTTTTCCAATACCAAAATTTCTTTGCCAAAATAAAATAACTGCCTCTTGCAGAGCTTAACTGGTTTGCCGGATTTACATATAAAACACGCGGTGGAATTATACTATACCGTGTTTTTAAATTGTTTAATTGTTGCGCACTAAAACCCTTTGATAATTGAAATGCGTTATACTGAATATTGCTGTTTGCCGGCAATAATTGTTGAGGAGTAATAATTTTTCCATAGCCATTTGATACAATTAAAAAAGATGCTGCAGAATTAGCAATAACAACAGAATCTTTTTTAGTAAGTGTTGTTGAATCGGAAGTTGTTATCTCTTTATTGATATTGCTATCATTTCCATATATAACGCTTGCATTGTTTGTTTTGGCGGGTATATTTTTTCTGTGGCAACCTATGAAGAATGATAAACTTAATAAAAGATAAATACATTTTTTCATGCTGATGAATACCGAATATTATGCCGGAAAGTTATTGAAGATTTTTAATAACCAGGTATATGTTACATTAACTTAACAACAGTTTGAACGATTCTAATCGTCTTATTTATTTAGAATCATTTGTTTTGAATCAACCAGCTTTCCATTAACATATAAACTATATTGATAAGCACCGGATGCAAGTGTTGAGGCATCTATATTAACAGAGCCTCTGTTACTTGAAAGATTTATTTGTTTTAAAATGTTGCCATTTTTATCAGTAATAATATTTTGGCTGATGAATACTGCTTAGGTAAATTATTATTTATACTTGTTGTATTTGAAAATGGATTGGGAATGTTTTGTAATAAAAAAGCGGAAGAAATTACCGTTGACTGTTGATCGTTAACTGTTGACTGATCTGCAACATTCATTAATGCTTCAAGCTTTGTAATTCTTTGTTCAAGGTTTTCATTTTCAATTTTCAAATTTTCAATTTGGCTCACTTTTAAATTGAGCGAATCATTTTTCTTCGAAAGTTCCTGCACTGCTTTAACCAGCGGCACAACAAAATCACTATAACGTAATCCGTAAATAGCATTATCATTTTCAGGTGCATCTACTCCACTAAAATCATAGTTGATTCTTTTTGCTGCTGCTACTACATCCTGTGCAAGAAAACCAGTGAACTGTATTTTTTGTATATCATATTTTTCTTTCCATTCAACACTATCTTTTTTTTGTAATAGCTGTTGCTCTTTATCAATATTGAAATTATAGGTAACTGGTTTTAATAAATTGATGAAGGCAAGTCCGGGTACATTTTCTTTTATATTACTTTTAATTCTTTCATCTGAAAAATTTGTCCACCCAACCTGGCCGCCGATAGACGTAACAGATGAATTGCCAATGCGAATATGATTGCTTGCATCTGCAATAGCAAAATTGCCAATAGCAGTTGCATTACTAAGCCCTGCGCTGCTTACATCTGCACCATAACCAATAATTGTGTTTGAATTACCGTAAGTAACCGTGTTACCTGCATGATAACCTACATAAGTATTATAGCTGCCATCAGTATTATTACTGCCGGCACTTGCACCAATTGCAGTGCAACCGCCGTTACCTCCGTTTACATTTGTGAGCGCACTGTTGCCTACTGCTGTAAGACTGCTTAATGTAGTGTTATAATATAATGCATTAGTGCCAATGGCTGTATTATAGTTTCCGGTTGTATTGTAATATAATGAGTAAGAACCCATAGCTGTGTTTGACGAACCTGTAGTTGCTTTTAAAGCAAAAAAACCATCAGCCGTATTGTTAGAGTTTGTAGTAATTGAATTCAACGCATTTTCACCTGTTGCCGTATTTGAATTGCCTGTTGTATTACTGTACAAAGCATCCTCACCAATTGCCGTGTTACCACTGCCTGTTGTGTTTACTGTTAAAGCAAAACTTCCCATTGCTGTATTTTCAACGCCGTCTGTGTTTGCTGCCAATGCTTCGTTTCCTGCTGCTGTGTTATCATCTCCATCAGTATTTGCATGCATGGCATCTTGCCCGGTTGCTGTATTTCTTTCGCCTGTTGAATTATAGATCATGGAAGAATAGCCTATTGCAGTGTTACTATTACCTTGAGAGTTTGCAAGTGCATACACACCCA
>CAZZXW010000057.1:5602-13075 GCA_964658095.1 uncultured Parafilimonas sp.
TGTTATAAGATGCAACTGCACTGCTCATTGCCTGCGAACCAACGGCCGTGTTAGAAAAGCCGGTTGTATTAGTAATTAAAGTATTAAAACCAACGGCAGTATTATTGGTGCCTGTTGTATTTGCATTTAATGCCGCTACACCTGCTGCTGTATTACCAGCTCCTGTGCCGGTTTTATAAGCAAGAAACCGCTTGCCTCCTAAATACAAAGCAGTATCTAAATAAATGTTTTTCCATCCTTTTGTTGAACTGCCGATGTTATGTGCATTGTCTTTATCAACTAATAAACTTTGATTAATAGTTGTTGGTGATACAAGATTTGATAACGCTGTGTTGGCAGATGTAACAGCATTCGTTTTGCTTTGTGCATTAATGTTTGTTATTTGAATTAATAAAACAGAACAAAGCAGTAAATAAAAATTTCTTTTCATAATTTTTTTAATTTTATTTAATAAGCTCCATTTGTTTTGTCGCAATTGTCCTTCCATTAACAAACAAAGTATACTGATAAGCGCCTGATGTTAATGTAGCTGCATCAACACTTACATTGCCTTTGTTATTTATAAGATTGATTTGCTTTAAAGCGTTACCATTCTTATCTGTAATAATAATTTTAGCAGAAGAAAATTTTGAAGGAATTGCATAGCTTATTGTTGTTGAATTGGAGAAAGGGTTTGGAATGTTTTGTGATAATGATGCAGCTGCCGTTGACTCTTGACTGTTAACCATTGACTGACTTGAAACAATCGTTGCTCTTAACTCATCAATCTGGTTTTGTAATGAAGCAACTACTGATTTAAGTGAATCATTTTGTTTTGATAACTCTTGTTCACCTTTTACAAGCGGCACCACAAAATCGCTATAACGCAAACCATAAACATCTTTATCATTTGCAGGCTTATCAACACCTGAAAAATCATAGTTGATTTTTTTAGCAGCCGCTTCTACATCTTGCGCCAGAAAACCAGTGAACTTGATTTTTTGTACATCATATTTTTCTTTCGATTCATCAGCAGTTTTTCTTTTAAAGATTTGCTCTTCTTTATTTAAATCAAAATTGTAGGTAACCGGTTGTAATAAGTTTATGAACGCAATGCCTGGCACATCATGTTTAATATTTGTCTTAATCCTTTCATCGGAAAAATTCGTCCAACCAACAGCGCCACCAATAGAAGTAACAGAGCCATTGCCAATACGTACACGATTGCTTGCGCCTGATACGGCAAGATTACCAATTGCCGTTGCATTGCTTAATGTACCATCACTTATATCCGCACCATAACCAATAATTGTATTGGAACTACCGGTAGTTAAAGAATTGCCTGCATGATAACCAAGTGCCGTGTTGTTTGCGCCTGTTGTATCATTTAAAAGCGAATTAACACCAACAGCAATATTATTAGACGCAGTTGTATTTTTAAGTAAAGCATCAGCACCAATTGCTATATTGCTTGAGCCGACAGTATTATTATCCAGGGCACCAGGGGCAATACCAACATTTTGATAACCAGTGGTATTATAATTAAGCACAAAACTACCCAAAGCAGTGTTGTCGTAGCCGGTTGTATTGTAACCAAGAGCAGAAGCACCTATCGCAGTATTTTCGTTTCCTGTAGTATTATTTTCCAACGCACCGTAGCCAACGGCTGAATTCCATGAAGCAGTTGTGTTAGAATATAATGAAGATGCGCCAAGTGCTACATTGCCTTCCCCGGTTGTATTGCTAAACATAGACGATACACCAAATGCTGCATTAGCTTCGCCTGTTGTATTTGAATAGAGTGCGTTATAACCGAATGCATCGCAATAGCTTGACATGTTTGAATAAAGCGCCTTGGCACCTACTGCAGTATTTAAATAACCTGAAACATTTGAAAACAATGTTTTATCACCTACTGCTGTGTTTGAATAATAATCATAAGTATTATCTTTTTGATTGAATAAAGCAGAATCGCCAATCGCTATAAGGTTATGGCCGATTGTACTGTTCATTAGTGCACCAATGCCTATTGCCACATTGCTATAACCGGTTGTGTTGTTGTATGAAGTATAGTACCCAAGCGCTACGTTATTTCTGCCGGAAGTATTGCTATTTAAACTATAACTACCATAAGCCGAATTAAAAGAACCGGTAGTATTTTTTTGTAATGATGAATAACCTGTACCTGTATTGTTATCACCGGAAGTATTATCGCCAAGTGTATGAAAACCGGTTGCTGTATTGTTACTACCAGTGCCTGTTTTTGAAGTGAGAAATTTATACCCGCTAATATATAAAGCGCTATCAAGATAAATATTTTTCCATGCTTTTGTAGTGCTTCCAATGTTATGCGCATTGTCTTTATCAACCAATAAACTTTGGTTTATTGTTGTTGGTGATACAAGATTTGATAACGCAGTGTTAGCATACGTAACCGCATTTATTGTGCGCTGCGCATTAATGCTTGCAATTTGAAAGCACAAACTGCAACAAAGCAGAAAGTAAAAGTTTCTTTTCATAAAATTGATTTAATAGCAAAAATATTTTCCTGTTTAAGCGTTTACAATCCCGAATGTGAGGGAGACGAAAACAGTAATTCCAATCTTATAATAAGAACATTTAATTAAAGAAGTATTGATATAAAGAATCAGGATGAATGTTTAATAAAGCTTTACTTTATAGTACAATTAATATAAGAAACAATGTGTTTCCGTTTAGTGATATTAATTTTTCTTTTCTTGAATGCACATCAAATCTGCGCACAGGATTCAATCAAAATAAAAACACTTAAACAGGATTTATTAGTTGCAAAAGCAGATACTTCAAAAGCAAACATTTTAAATCAGATTGGCTGGGAATATCACAACACCAATACAGATTCAGCAATGTATTATGTGCAAGCTGCATTATCAATTGCAGAAAAATCAGGTACACTGCAGCAAACAGCTATATCAAAATATTATCTGGGTCGTCTCTATTATAATAAAAGCAATGATGACAGCGCCATGAAAAATCTTGATGATGCTTTGATAGTGGATAAGTCGCTTAACAACATCAGCGCCATGGCAACTGCACACATGTATAAAGGATATGTTTATTTTCATTTAAACAGAACTGCAGATGTACTGAATGAATTTTTGCTTTCTTTAAAATATGCAGAACAATCCGGTGATAAAAAAACAATATCTGATGCATTGTATTCAATCGGAGATTATTATTTGCACAATGAAAAACCAGAACCCGGTATTGCAAATGTTTTAAAAGCGCAGCAATATTATTTGCAGGCATTACAAATAGATAAAGCGCTTGGTTTAAAAAGTAATATCGCAACTGATTATGAATGTTTGGGCGATTGTTATTTGCACGCTGAAAATTTTAATGAAGCGGAAAAAAATTTAAAAACAAGTCTTATACTTTTTGAAAAATTGAATGATGATTTTCATTCTGCTATTGCTTATAGTTACCTGGCCAATTTATACAACGCAAAAAATAATATTGATGCAAGCCTTCAAAATTATCAAAACGCAAAAAAAATATTTGAGAAGCTTGGTTCAAACTTAGAAGCTTCTGATGTGTGTGATAATATCGCTTTGGCATTTATGCGAAAAAAAGATTATCCAAATGCACTGAATGTTGCGCAACATGGGCTTGCGCTGGCAAGAAGCGTAAACGCTTTACAACAAACATTTTATTTGTATACATCGCTGGCAAAAATTTCGGCAGCCTTAAAACTGTTTGACAAAGCTTACGATTACCAATTAAAAGCAACAGCATTAAAAGATTCTATTAACGAAAAAGCTCAGCATGATAAAATGGATGAATTGCAAACAAAGTATGAAACAGATCAAAAAGATAAAGCAATTAAATTATTAAACATCCGGACGAAACTGGATAAAGAACAAATTTCAAGACAACATATTCTTGAATTATTTGCTGTGATAAGTATTTGTTTGATAATCACATTATCATTTGTGCTCTTTAACCGCAATCGTATAAAGCAACAATTAAAAGAGGTAAGTGTACGCAACCAGCTTGCAGCAGATCTGCATGATGAAGTAGGCAGTTCGTTAAGCAGTATCTTATTATTAAGCAAGATGGCTGCTTCAAAAGATAAGGAAGAAGAAGATAAAAACAATATGCTTGAAAAAATTTCAGGCAATACAAAAGAAGTAATTGATAAAATGGGTGATATAGTTTGGATGATGAATCCTAAATACGATGAAGGAGAGAATTTGCGTGAGAAGCTCGAGCAATATGTTGCACGTATAAAAGATGTTGCTGCATTTAATATTCATATGCAAATTGATGAAGCCATTGATGCTATAAAATTTACGATGGGAATAAGAAAAACAATTTTTCTCATTATTAAAGAAGCAACAAATAATGCCATAAAATATGCCGAAGCCACCATGCTTTCTGTTGAATTAAAACTGGTTGAAAAAAACATTCAACTTATAATTTCAGATAATGGCAAAGGGTTTAGTTTAAGCGCAGTTGCCGCCGGAAACGGACTTGATACAATGGCGTTAAGAACAAAAAACTGCAAGGGATTTTTAAAGATAAATTCTGAAGAAAACAAAGGCACAACAGTAACTGCAACAATTCCCATCCCTCATTTTCGGTAGAATTATTTATTAATTAAATATCAACTTGCAGTATGCTTGTACCTCAAAGAATTAAGGTTGTAATTTTCGAAGACAACAAACATTTACGCGAATCACTTCAACTGCTTATTGCTTCATCAGGAAAATTTGAATGTATTGGTGCTTACCCGGATACGCGTAATGTGGTTGCTATTATCAGCAAGGCAATACCTGATATTATTATTACTGATATTGAAATGCCGGTAATGAATGGCATTCATGCAACGGCATTGATAAAAACCAGGTTTCCTGAAATACCTGTTCTTATTTTAACGGTATTTGACGATAGTGAAAGAATTTTTCAATCATTACGAGCCGGTGGCAACGGCTATCTTTTAAAAAATTCTTCACCTGACGAAATTTTACAGGCATTGATGGAAGTATATAACGGAGGCTCTGCTCTTTCGCCGGCTGTTGCAAGAAAGGTGATACAATTCTTTCAAACCAATCCACAGGTACAACAAAACGATTATCATCTTACACAAAAAGAAAAAGAATTACTGCAACATCTGGTTGAAGGATTGAGCTATAAAATGATTGCTGATGTTATGATAATATCTTTTGAAACAGTAAAGTCTCATGTAAAAAATGTATATCGCAAACTGCATGTAAGCAGCAATTCAGAAGCTGTTGCCAAAGCTATTAAGCAACATATTGTGTGATAGTTTATTTAAGTTTAGCCAATGCATCTTTGATTTTTAGCCATGCCCTTTCAATATTCTGCATACTATTGGCAAACGAAAAGCGCACACAGGTTGGTTCTCCAAACGCATCACCCATAACGCTTGAAACATGTGCCGTATTTAACAGGTACATACTTAAATCGTTTGCATTGGTTATTGTTGTTGTACCGTCACTTTTTCCAAAATAAGAAGTTACATCTGGAAAAATATAAAACGCTCCTTGCGGTTCAAAGCATTTTAATCCAGGAATTTCTTTTACAAGTTCCAATACTTTTTTTCTGCGTGCCGTGAACTGTTCTACCATTTTATTACTCGGCGTAAGATCGCCGGTTAAAGCGTCAATTGCAGAGCGTTGTGCAATGGAATTTGTACCGCTTGTAAACTGTCCTTGTATCTTTTCAGTTGCTTTTGCAATTTCTGCATTTGCAGCAATATAACCCAATCGCCAGCCCGTCATCGCAAAGCCTTTACTTAACCCGTTTACAATTATTACACGGTCTTTTAAATCATCAAACTGTGCAATGCTTTCATGCTTGCCAACAAAGTTGATGTATTCATAAATTTCATCAGAAATAATAGCAACATCAGGATGTTTGCGAAACACATCAGCCAATGCACTTAACTCTTGTTTTGAATAAACCGCACCGGATGGATTACACGGAGATGAAAATAAGAATGCTTTTGTTTTTGATGTGATTGCCTTCTCTAAATCATCTGCAGAAATTTTAAAATCTTTTTCAGGTGTTGACCTTATTTCAACCACTTTTCCTTCAGCAATTTTTACCAGTTCAGAATATGTTACCCAATATGGCGTAGGAATAATTACTTCATCATCTTTATCAACCAATGCCAAAATAATATTGGCCAGGCTTTGCTTTGCACCGGTTGATACCACAATATTTTCAGGCTTATAATCTAAGTTATTATCGCGTTTAAATTTGGTACAGATGGCTTCACGCAAATCCATATAACCGGCAACCGGCGTGTAATGGCTCCAGTTATCTTCAATAGCTTTTATGGCTGCGTTTTTTATATGATCTGGTGTATCAAAATCGGGCTCCCCTAAACTTAGATCAATCACATCAATTCCTTTCGCTCTTAAATCGCGGCCAAGCTTGGCCATCTTCAACGTTTCAGGCTCATTAAATCTTTGTAATAAAGAAGACAGTTGCATTGTTTATTAAAATTTGCCGCAAAGATATAAGAGTTTAAATGTTTCATAGTTTCAATGTTCTAATAGCAACAATAAACTGTGAAACTTTGCAACTATGTAACTATTCTTCCATCTTTCATGTGCAGAATGCGGTCACTCATCTGCGCCATTTCTTCGTTATGAGTTACTATAAGAAAGGTTTGTTTAAATTGATTGCGCAAATCAACAAACAACTGGTGTAATTCTTTTGCATGCAGTGAATCAAGATTACCGGTTGGCTCATCAGCAAAAACAATATCAGGTTTATTTATCAGTGCACGTGCAACGGCAACACGTTGTTGTTCGCCACCACTTAAAGCCTGTGGCTTATTATTAATTCTGTCTTTTAAACCAAGCGTATCAAGTAACTGGATTGCGTTTTGCTCTGCTTGCTTTTTACTCTTGCCTGCAATCCATGAAGGAATGCAAACATTTTCCAATGCAGTAAACTCCGGCAACAAATGGTGGAACTGGAAAACAAAACCAATATGATGATTGCGAAAGTCTGCAAGCTTTTTATTTTTTAATGCATGCAAAGCGGTGTTTTTTAAATAAATTTCTCCTGTGTCAGGCGCATCAAGCGTTCCAAGAATATGCAGCAATGTACTTTTACCTGCACCGGAAGAACCAACTATGCAAACAATTTCAGCCTCATTTATTTCAATATTTACACCTTTTAAAACCTGTAACGTGCCGTATGTTTTTGTTATGTTTTGTGCTGTAAGCATAAAGCTTTCTTAAATTCAGGATAATGTTTTATGTAATGATAATTGTGCAGGTAAATTATTAAACGAAGAAACAAAAACTTTCAGCAGATTAATTTTAATACACATAATAAGTGCGATTTGGTAATATCACTACAAAACTTACTTTTGCGCAAAAATTGAAAGGCTATGTTTTGGACTTTGGAGTTAGCCAGTTATTTGGAAGATGCACCCTGGCCTGCAATAAAAGATGAATTAATTGATTATGCAAT
>CAZZXW010000058.1:0-10806 GCA_964658095.1 uncultured Parafilimonas sp.
TTGGCATTAACAAGTATTTATTATTCCATTTAATAGCACCGGCATTCAGCACTGCATTAACACCAAATCGTTCCATTAAAAAAGGATTGTCAGAATAATTGAGATCATACTTCCAGAAAACAGGAATGTGTTTGGCAGTTAAAACAGGATGTTCATATTTCGTATAAATACCATTGGTTTCTTCAACGGTTTTATTATCGAGATTAATTAGTTTATTATAATCGTCTTCAAGCTGCTGAAGACGTTGTTGAAAATCTTTTCTCATTTTGATTGCTTTAATCTTCAAGTTTATTCCACCATGTTTTTTTAAGTATGATGATTATAATTATAAGTATAATAACCGTTATTAATAAAGGCAACTTCATCCAAAGAATAAGATACATTGGGAAGATAGTGAGGCATGATTGACCGATGATTCCTATAACCACATTGAACATGTCAAGCTTAAATCTTTTGTTTGGCTGGAATGATGGATCATCTGTAACTACCAATGCATGAACAGGCTTCCAAAAACCCCATGGCTTTACTGTTGAATAAAATTTTTTTAATACTGTTATATCTGTTGGCGGCGCTGTATAAGTGCCGATCAAACAACCGGCTATTGATAATAAAAACAACACAGGAAAATAATACAGGAATTGAACGCCTGAAAAGAAATGTGAAAAAATTAAAGCACCTAAAGTACCAATGAACATGCCCCAGAAAAAACCGTTTGCATTAAAGCGCCACCAATACCATTTTAAAACATTGGCAGCAATATAACCGCCATATAAACCGGATACAATCCATTGTAAAATGCTGTTTACATCTTTTGTAAAAAAACCAAGTGTAACACCAATAGCAACTACAATTATTCCCCACAAATAATTCATGGCAATAATTTTTTTGTTTGATGCATTTGGGTTTATATACTTAAGATAAATGTCGTTTACAATGTAAGCTTGTGCCGCGTTTAAAGTACCGGCAAACGTGCCCATGAATGCACCGAATAAACCGGTTAACACAATGCCTAAAATTCCAACAGGTAAAAAATTGTTTATGGTTGCCGGTAACACTCTTTCAAAATCAACACCGCCGCTGCCGTTATCTAAATTTAATTGCTTAAAATAAAGCAACCCCAGTATGGTTAAACCAATAATCATTGAATAACGTATCGGCAATAAAATGATAGAAACAAAGCCTGTCATCTTTGAAGCTTCTTTTGGTGAGCGTGATGATAAAATTTTCTGCATATCATAATTTGGTGCCGGACCTGCGAGTGCTGCAAATGCACCTTTAAACAACATCATCATAAAAAAGAAACCAAACAAATCATAACCATCTTCTGCAATTTTTTTATTGGCAGCAGCTACATAATTCGTCCAGTCTAAATTTAAATGCCATCCAAAAAAAGGATTGCTCCAACCAGCAGGAACGTTTAATGAATTTTTGTTATGATGTAAATGTTGCACTGCAATTATACCAACAGCAATGCAGCCAACAGTCATGATGATATACTTTATTAAATCACCCAAAACAATACTATGCATGCCGCCAAGCACTGAATAAAAAACAGCAAACAGCGTAAATATGATTCCATAAAAATGTGCAACATATTGCGGTGCTATGTAAAAAGGAACATAAGGTTGCACATAATTCCATGGTATAAAAATCTCGACAAATTTTCCTAAACCAATAAAGCCATAAGCCATAAAACCAAGGCAACCGATTAAAGCAAAAGCAACAATAATACTGTGTGAACCTTTAACGCCTCTGCCACTTAAACCAAACCTTGTTGCCAGCCATTCTGCACCTGTATTTGCATTGGAACGGCGCAGCCATTTTGCCAAAAACATCATATTAAAAACCTGGTTGAAAACAGGCCACAGCCATGGCACCCAAATACTCTTCATCCCATATACAAAACATAATGAAACCATCCACATGGTGCCGCTTATATCAAACATATCAGCTGCATCACTTAAACCCAATAAATACCAGGGCAAACGCTTACCGCCAAGCAAGTAACTTTCTTTGCTGGCTCTTGCTTTTTTGCGCAGAAACCAACCAATGAAAAGCATTGTAATTAAATACAAAAGAATTATGGCAACATCTGGTAGTCTTAGTTTCATTAACTGCTGTTATGTAATCATAAATCCTGGTTTATTAAAGCCTGTAGTAGAAACTACGGGCCACTGCTTGTTTTATATAAAAAGACTTAATAGTTACTTATACAACTGTTCTTTTGCTGCATCTTTTTGCAACAAAATATAATCATCATTACAAAACTTAGCGAAATCCTTTGCTGAAGATTGCCCTTCATAAGGCACATAAAACTCCATGCTGCCATCTTTTTTTGCACCTGCATTGCGCCACGCAAGTGCATAAGCTGCTTTATGCTTTTTTAAAACAGGTAATAAAACATTCGTCCACCAAGTGCTGTCTGGTAATGTTACATAACCAAATTCTGTAAGCGCAGGAATTTTGTTGTGTGATAATGCAATACTATCAAGCATTGAAAGCATGTTATTTGCCTGGGCAGAAAATTGTTCATTCGATGCTGTGTTGTAAGCCTGGTAAATATCAAATCCTAAAACATCTGTGTAATCATCGCCGGGATATCTTTCAATATACTCACCTGCTGAATTAAATTTATCTGTGTTGTAAGCATATAAAAGATTATGTACATGCTTTGTATCACGCAGATATTTTTCTGTGTATTGATAAAGCTGTTTGGTTTCATCAGGCATACAATTTTTTCCGCCCCACCAAAACCAACTGCCGTTTAACTCATGGAAAGGACGAAAGATGATTGGAATAAATTCACCGTGACTACCTTTTAAACTTAAAAAGAATGCAGCTACTTTATCAAGCCATGAATTATATAAAGCATTTTTTTCACCGCCAGGTAAAATGGATACGATAGTTTCTTTTGGTGATGGACCCCATGCGGTTTTTCCGGTTAATGGATTATTCAAATGCCAGCTAACAGTTATAACACTTCCATGCGCATAAGCATATTGAATATATTTTCTTGTGCTGTCAAACGGAACACTATCAAGATCAACCGGATGATCCAGTTCAATTCTTCCGAGTTCACAACCTATTACTGCAGGGTAATCTCCGGTTACATCTTTTATATCACTTTTTCCTGTTTCATATTTCCATTCAACACCGTAGGCAAGATCATCCTGGTGACCAATCATTACGCCTTTGTTTAAATTCTTTTTTAAATTCTGATAAAGATGAATCGTTTCAGGTGTTGCATTTTTATCTGCAGGCAAATCAGCTTGAGCAATTGCATTATCTATTTTTAATAATAGAATAAAAAATATAATTACCAAAACTGCTTTTTGCATGACTTACTATTTAGTTTAATCCCATGTTATCTACATAAACTGTGAACCCACCAGTGCCATTATATTCTTTTAACCAGATATCAGTTAATGTAGATGAAGTTGTAAGCGCAGAAATTGGAATTTGATAATCCGTCCACTTACCTTCTACAATTGTTATTGTATAAGCATCCTGCTGATTTATACCGAGATTAACTTTTAAACCGTTAGAGCCAGGACCTCCGTAAAGTGATATTTTAAATGTTGTATAAGGAGTTAAATCAACACTGGCACCCCCTAACTGCATAGGAGAACCATAGCCGCCTACGTAATCAATCTTAACAGAATTTGAACCTGATTCAACCGGTGAAGTATTAGCATAGTCTGCTGTGCCGCCCCATCCGCCACCAATGTAGCCACTGTTTGTCCAGTTAGATGTGACTGCATCATCATAAATAGGAAATGCAAGGCCGGCCATTAAAACTGTTAGTGGTGTAGCGCTAACTCCAGTGCCTTTAGGTGTTACAACTGTAACGTTGCCTGAAACCGCGTTTGCAGGAATCGGGAATGTTATAGTGGTATCATTAACTACTATAAATTTTGTATCCAAATCTCCCAGCTTAACGGATGTGGCGCCGGTAAATCTTTTGCCGGCAACAGTGATCAAATCACCTTCTACACCATTATCAGGTGTAAAGGAAGAAACGACTGGCGCAAAGTTTACAGTAAATGAAACTGTATCAAACCCTGTAGGTGCTGAAACAGTAATAATTTCATTTGCATTTTTTACATTGGCGGGTATTGTAACAGTAAGCTTTGTAGAATCACCGATAGTAAAATTAGCTACCGAACTGTCAAACGTAACAGAGCTCACATTCATAAAATTAATACCCGTAATTGTGATGTTATCACCCGGAAAAGCTGTCACCGGGTTAACAGCACTGATCATTGGAACTTTAGGTGTTTCAAGCACCTTAAATGATGCAGCAGCATAAGCCTGTCCATCGCCAATATATACCTGCACATATGTATCACCAACGGGCAAACTATCAGGAACAATTGCGGATATTAATGTATCTGAATGAGTACTTAACATCTTCGCATCTGTAGTTCCGAATTTTACATCAGTAACTGCAGAAAGATCGCTTCCTTTAATTTGCACTGTATCACCACCCTTTGCCGATGTAGGATTTACAGTGATAATTTTCGGCAAGGTTTGACCAGGATATACATCATGTTTTTTACAACCTGTTTGTAAAAAAACCAAAGCACATACTATTATACTCAGTAAACAAACTTTTTGTAGTGGCTTAGGCATAAAAGTTAATTTATTAATTTAATTATGATTGATTATTGTTTAACTAAAAGCACATCATCAAAATACAAAGTTTGTTCAGCATCGCTGTTGCCTTCTAACTGAAAATCAAAACGCTGACAAACTATACCATCAAAATTGCCAATAACCGGCAGGTTAACGTAAGTCCATACATTAGCTGGTACATTAACCTTAACCTTATTTGCCGTACCACTTACAACTGCGTCAGCAAAAACATCAAGAACATTGTCTTCAGTACCGCCTTTCACATAAAAGTTTAAGCTTGTGTAATCCGAAGTTTTAAAAGCATTATCAGAAAAAAAACTTGTTCCCTGGTAACCACCTTTTGAGAAAACTTCTTTTAAAGAAACAGAGCTTGCAACCGCAAAATTCGGATCATTAGAAATACTTGATGTACTCCATGAATAATCGTGAATACCCGGCCCGAAATCATCAGTAAAAAATTTAAACTGCTGATCCATATTTACCAACGTGAATGGAGTAATTGAAGTTCCTGCATTATTTGTAATGGCAAGCTTTGCAGACTTAACAGACGATGCAGGCAAAGTGATGACCAGTTTGGTATTTTGCGCAGAAACTATAGTGCCTGTATCTGAAGTGCCGACAATTGATACATGAGATGTTGACTGAAGATAATTTCCTGAAAGCGTTACTGTACTTCCTGCCTGCCATAACTGTGGATAGGCGGAAGTAATAGAAGGAATTGCCAACACTGTAAAAGGCAAGCTGAACTGGTAGCCGGAAGTTGTTGTGAACACAATATGCTGCGGACCTACATTAGCATTCGTTGGAACACGTATAAGAATGGCTGAACTTGTATTGAAATTCGGGTTAAATGCAACCGGTACATTGCCAAGATCAAACACAGCAGATTGCACATTCTGAAGCCCGCTTCCTGTTATTGTAAGTAATACATTACCGGCAGCACTGTCAGGCGTAATTTCGTTTGCCTTTGGGTTTACATGTACATCTTTTTTGCATGATGTAATAAACATTGTACAGCTTAAAAAAGCTATACATATTATTATGGTTTTCGTTAAAATCGTTTTCATTATAATTAATTTGAGGAGACTATAATCTTATATTTATCATCACTAATAATTATTAATAATAAGATACCGCCGGTTTGGCTAATTCAGGGTCGGCAACCACTTCATCTGAAGGTATTGGAAGATAAAGTTGCGAAGCATCATTAAACGTTGCATGCTGATGAGCAATTGTTCCGTCACCATTTAATGTGCCGCGTTCCTGCGCATTGATTATTGCCTTAGCTTTTTGAAAACCCTGTCTTTGCACGTCATACCAATAATCACCTTCAAAAGCAAACTCAACTCTTCGTTCATGTAAAATCATATCTTTTGTAAGACTTGTTACCGGCGGAAGCCCTGCTCGTGTATGAACAAGATTAAATGCAGTTAATGCAGATGCATTCGTTGTTGATGCTTGTGTGCCCAATACGCCTTCTGCATAAATAAGCAGTACATCAGCATATCGTAATATATAAGTATTGAGCGCATCGCCGAATGAACTTGTTGGATCGCCGCCATTGTTTGCAGGGCCGTTAATATATTTTAATGAATTAGACCTTGTGCCTGTTGTTATATGCGTAGCATCGTCCTGGTTGCCTTTAAGAGCAGTATCATAAACAAAGCCGTTTGGAAAATTAGCGTTGATCCATTTTGGATTGGTATATCCTTCCTGCATAATTGACCAACCTTTTCTTTTATCACCAGGATCATAAGCATTTAAAAGATCAAGGGTTGGAATAACAGATGAATAACCGGTACCAAAATCCGGTTTTAAAAGTGTTGATGGACCAGCATAAGCCTGTATGTCATTTGCATAAGAATAGCCACCCGCAATCCATTGCAACGCAAATAAAGATTCGCTGTTATTATTAGCTTTTGATGTTGTAAACATGGCAGCATAATCAGGATATAAACTGTATTTGCCGGATTGAATTACTTCATTTGCTTTAATAGCGGCGCTATCATAATTGCCCATGTATAAATACAATTTAGCGGCCATGCCGGCAGCAGAATATTTGGTTACACGGCCAGGCTGATATGGTGTTTCAGGCAATGTGGCTTCTGCATCTTTTAAATCATTTAATGCAAAGCGCAACACATCTTTTTGAAAATATCTTGGCACATTTAAATTGCCTGAACCTGCTAATGCAACAGGATCTGCAACAATAGGCGCATCACCATAAGTACGTGCAATAAAGAAGTAAGCTACGCCTCTTATAAACTTTGCTTCAGCAATGCCCGGATCAATAAAAGAAGCATTGCCATCATTTCTTATTTGCTGAAAAGTATTGATAAGTACAGTTGCATTTCCGGCAACTTTATAAAATGCCTGCCATGCAAGCAAGTCTTGTCCATCTGTACTTGAAACAGTAAAATAAACATAACTATTGTTTCCGTAGTTAGGATCACCGGCGGAAGTAAGCATGTTGCCTCCATATACTTCACCAATGCAGTGAAATGCTTTATCAAGCCAGTTATACCAAACCTGGTTATATAAAAGTGCTGTTGCGCCTTCTACCTGGTCTGCGTTGGTGTAATAGTTATCCAATGTAGGGCCATTGAGTGAAGGACGGTTAAGATAATCTTTAGAACAGGAGCTTATTACAACAAGTGAAAGAATTATTATATAAGCTATTTTATTTTTCATATTAATGAGTTGAGATTTTTAAAATACGATGTTAGCGCCAACAGTAAGTGAACGTGGGTTAGGGTAATGTCCATAATCAATATTTTGCGTAAGCACATTATTATTGAAGGCGCCTAATTCAGGATCGTAGCCACTGTATTTTGTAAACGTGTACAGGTTTTGGCCTGAAATATAAACCCTGCAGGATGTCATCTTAGCATTACTGATCCACTTGGTTGGTAAGTTGTAACCAAGTGAAACGTTTTGAATTCTTAAGTATGAACCATCTTCTATAAAGCGATCAGAAATTTTTAAATTGTTTTGATTATACTGGTTATATCTTGGCAAACTGCCATTTGGATTTTGCGGACTATAACGGCTTAATACAGTGGTTAACTGGTTTGTATAAACACTAAATTCAGCTTCCGTTTCCATGCGCGAATAATTATAAATATCATCACCATACACACCTTGTAAAAAGATGGAGAAATCAAACCCTTTATAACTAAAATTGTTTGTAAAGCCATAACTGAATTTTGGATTTGGATTGCCAATAAAGGTTTGATCGGCTGGCGTTATTTTACCATCACCATCTAAGTCTTTATACCGTACATCACCAAGCCAGATGCCTTGCGTACCTACTGCTAAACCCTGGTTTGGGCCCTTTGCCAATTCAGAAGTACTTCTGTATAAACCATCAGTAACATACCCATAAAAACTACCAACAGGTTCACCAGCTAAGCTTTCGGTTAATGTTACCGGTGCAAAAGCCTGGCTCTTTCCAAATAAAATAATACCCGGAGCATATAACTTATCTAAAGTGTTTTTATAATGGCTGAATATAAGCGTAGTGTTCCAGGTAAAATTTCTGCTTTGAATGTTACGGCTTGTAATGCTTAGATCAACACCGGTGTTGGTCATCTGCCCTGCATTGGTGTATGGCGGTTCAATTTCATCGTAACCATTATTTGGCGGGTTAGGATCTAAGCCTGCAAAACTTGGCAATACGGTTGCCAGCAACATATTCTTTGTTATCTTATTATATACATCAACAGTAACATCTATACGTTTTATAAGCGTTGCATCAATGCCTGCATTATAAGTAACTACGGACTCCCAGCTCAATGCCGGGTAGCCCACATTTGCAACCACGCCAGGTACTGATGATGAACCAAACAAACCAATAGCATTGTTGGCTAAACGGATATTGGTTGAATAAGCATTATTAGGTGCAGTAGAAGTTCCGATTGAACCAGCACCAATACGCAGTTTCAGATAACTGAATACCTTATTATCTTTTAAAAAATTTTCGTTGGAAAGTGTCCAGCCTGCCGATGCGCCGGGAAAATATCCTATTTTTTTATCAGGCCCGAAATTAGATGAGCCATCTCTTCTTCCTGATAAGCTTAATGAATACTTATTATCATAAGTATAATTGATTCTTGCAAAATAACTTTCTGATGATCCATCATAAATGCCACCACCGGCTGGTGCAGCAGGGTCTGGCGTACCTGCATTTAATGATTGAATGTTTTGAGAAAGGCCAGTAACAGAAACATACGATTCATCATAACGATTATACGTTGCTTCATGACCAAGCACAACATTTAATGAGTGCTTATCAAAATTGTGATTGTAAGTAAGATAAGTTTGAATGCCATAATACAAATTATTTCCTTTATCTACTCTTAACTTGCTCGGAGATATAATAATGGTTCCGTCAGGATTTGAAATATAAGGCTGAAAAGCAGTATTATTATTTAGCTGAAAATCATAATTAAACTGATTTCTAAGCGTAAAGTCTTTTGCGAATTGAATTTCAGCATATACATTACCATACGCCTTTGATTGTTTAGCATGTACATTACGCAAGCTGGCTAATGCAACAGGATTTTGCGCATTTCCAAAAGCAATGTTTTGAATGGAGGCTGTGTTCACATAATCTCCATTATAACTTTTTACCGGGGTAGCCGGGCTGTTATACAACATTGCTGCAATAACAGATTGTTGTCCATCCGTAACAGCAAGCTTCTGATCTGTGTTAGACAAATTTGCACTGATACCGGCCTTTAACCAGGTTTTAACCTGCTGGTCAACACTGGCGCGTAAAGAATACCTCTTAAAGCCTGAATTTATAAGTATCCCTGTTTGATCATAGTAATTACCTGAAAAGAAATAAGTGCTTTTTCCCTGGCCACCTGAAAAAGACAATTCATGATTTTGAATATTTCCATTTTGAAAAACAGCGTCCTGCCAGTCTGTGCCGGGGCCTAAAAGCGAAGGATTTTTGAATTCACCTATCGTGTCAGTAACCCCGGATGTAGAATCCATCAGCACAGAATTAAAATAGGTTGCATACTGACGAAGGTTCATTACAGGTAACTTTTGTTGTATTTTTTGCTGACCGTAATAAACATCGTACTCAAGCTTACCCTGCCCTGCAGTTCCATGTTTGGTAGTTATTTGAATAACACCATTTGCACCTTCTGCACCATAGATTGCCTGCGCTGACGCATCTTTTAAAATGTCTATTGAAGCAATATCTGAAGGATTAAGTGTTGCCAAAGGGCTTTGCTGCGTTTGCCCGCTTACACCACCGAGATAATCCATTCCACCGCTGTTAGTGCTTGTATGAACAGGCACGCCATCTATTACATATAAAGGCTGGTTACCATTAACCGTTGTAATACCTCGCACTAAAACTGAAACGCCGCCACCAGGTTGGCCGCTATTGCTGGTTACAGTTACACCCGGCACTTTACCTTGTAACATTTGATCAACACCGGCAACGGGTAAATTTTTAATATCTTTTTCTTTAATAGAAGATATAGATGAAGTGATGTTTGACCGCCTTGCAGTACCATAGCCAATTACTACCACATCATTTAATGAAGAAGATGTTGCAGCAAGTGTTATATCAATCACATTGCTGTTTCCTACAACAACCTCTTTAGATTGTGTGCCAACATAACTTACAATTAAAGTTGCATGCAACGGTACCTGGATGGTGAATCTTCCACTGGCATCTGTAATGGTTGCTGTTTTTGAATTTTGAACTGTAACTGTAGCACCTTGTAAAGCGGTTCCTTTATCATCAGTTACAATACCTGTAATTAATTTGTTTTGTGAGAAAGAAATCAAAACAATTCCCTGGAATAACAAAAGAATAAATCCCTGTTTTAAGAGTTTAATCATATGGCAAATATGTTTAAGCAAAAATATTGTCGTTTATCAATTGAAGTATAATACTTTTTTATCCCTTTTTTGTATTTTTATGTTCAATATAAGAATCGTGTTTAAAAACAAATTGTTTGGAATGCTTGATATAACAGTATATAATGAGTATTATTTGATTAAACAAAACGATATTAATTGCTAATACTTTTTAGTTATGGATACTATCATTAATCTTAAATAAATTATCGAATGCCAACCAAACTACTTCACGAAATAATTCCGCTTACTAAAAATGACTGCTTCACAATTTTTTCAAGAACGAAA
>CAZZXW010000058.1:10859-12960 GCA_964658095.1 uncultured Parafilimonas sp.
GCTGCATTATCACGAAGAGTTTGAACTGAATTTTATTCAGAATGCTAAAAATGCGCAGCGCATTATTGGTGATCATATTGAAACAATAGATGATTGCGAATTAGTACTTGTTGGTCCCAATCTACAGCACGGCTGGTTTAATTATAAGTGCAAAAGCAAAGACATAAAGGAGATAACTATTCAATTTCACCGTGATCTTTTTGATGAAAAGTTTTTAAGCCGTAATCAAATGCATTTTATAAAAAATATGTTTGAAAAATCATTGCGCGGTGTTTTGTTTTCAAAAGAAACAACAACAAATATTAAACACAGGCTTTTTGAACTCACAAAAAAGCATGGTTTTGATTCTGTGCTTGAATTAATGTCTGTTCTGCATGATCTTTCTACTTCAAGAAATATTAAAATTTTGTCGGATGCATCATTAAGCGGTATTGACAGATTATCGTATGGCAGCCGCCGTATAGAAAAAGTATTGGATTATATAAACCAGAATTTTGGTAAAGAAATTTGTCTCTCTGAAGCAGCACGCATTACATCTATGACAGATGTTTCGTTCAGCAGGTTTTTTAAATTACGGACCGGAAGAACATTTATTGATACGGTAAACGATGTAAGATTAGGGCAAGCTTCAAGAATGTTAATTGATACCACACACAGCATAACAGAAGTTGGTTATAAATGCGGCTTCAATAATATTTCAAATTTCAACAGGATTTTTTTGAAAAAGAAAAAATGTACTCCCAAAGAATTTCGCGAAGCTTATAATGCTTATGGTACAAGAACTTTTGTTTAAAAGTCAAGCGCTTTACTGTTTGAATGAAAGTTGGTTAACAGAAATAAATTAGCTGCTTATTGCAGGTTGTGTTTTTGGAAAAATATATTTTTCAATTCGATACAATTGGCCACCAATAAATTCTGCTTTTTCTTCCATTAAACATTTTAAAAACTTTTTAGCATTACCTCTTGTCCAAAAAACACCGGCAACTTCATGTGCATCCAATCCTTCAGCTTTAAAAATATTTATTACCAGGAAAACTTTCTTTTTCATAAAGGGGGATTTAATTATTTCATTAAGCAACCATTTTGCTGCATTTGCAAAAACTGCACCATTAATAATAATACATTAACAGCTGTAATTGCGTAAGCTGAATTAAAGTTATATCAACCAATATTACCATGCGTATTAAAATTTTACCAGGCTTAAATTTGTTTGCTGTACTATAATATTAATTTATAGTATTGGTATAAATTTAAAGATGAAATCAATATACATTTTATTGCTGTTCGCAGTTGCGTTTCCGGTAGCTCTTCTTGCACAAAAGACAATCAAGGCAGAATCAATAATCGCTGATATAAACAACCACACACCGGTTACTTTAAACAGTATTGAAATTACCGGTGACCTTGATCTTACAAAACTAAATAACATGAAGCTTGAACCTGATTATTCCGGTTCAGATAAAAAGTATATAAGCACAGTTACATCTTCTGTAAGTTTTACCAATTGCACTTTTACAGGAAAAGTATTGGGCTATTTTAATCCTGATGAAAGAAAGCCTTACGTTAAATCAAGCACTGTTTACAATACAAACTTTACAGCTGGAGTTAGTTTTGAAAAATGCATTTTTGAAAATGATGTTGCGTTTAAATATTCTGTATTTGATGACAGGGTTTCGTTTTCATATAGCCATTTTAATAACGATGCCAGTTTTAAGTATGCCAGTTTTAAGCAAGGCCCAAATTTTTCCGGGTCAGTATTTAAAAATGCGATTTTTAAGTATGTTGATTTCCCTGAAGGTTTTGATTTTAGCGAAGCCACTTTTGAAGAAGCCGCTGATTTTAAGTATGCAAAATTTATGCATGAAGGCAGCTTTGCAAAAACTAAATTTAAAAATGGTGCTGACTTTAAATATGCAAGCTTTAGTAAGTTAGTAAATTTTAAAGGTGCAAGTTTTGATGGTACAAGCGATCTTAAGTATACCACACTTGATAATGGAAAAACAACACTTCAGGAACTTATAAACAGATAATTGCTGTTGTTTCAAATTAATAAATCGACAGGCGATTAGTAAAACTTAACATTGCAACACACAATTCAATA
>CAZZXW010000059.1:0-12900 GCA_964658095.1 uncultured Parafilimonas sp.
ATCATAATGATTAATAAAAGCAAACCTGCTTAGAAAATGTGTTAGGTTTTCTGTAAGTGCAGCACCGGAAATTATACCATTGAGTATTGCAGTTAAAGTAATACCTATTTGAGTAGTTGAAATAAATTTATCAGGATGGTTGGCAAGATTCAATGCATCTTTTGCGCGTTTATCGCCTTTGTTTGCCTGTGCTTCAAGCCTGGCCTTACGCACAGAAACCAAAGCTATTTCAGCCATTGAAAAAATGCCATTTAAAATTATAAGCCCGAGAATAATGAATACATCAATCATAAAGCTGCAAAACTAATTAATATGTCACTGTATATAAAAGATTGGTGTTATTGCCATATTTCATTGAAATCAATGACGGCAGTGCAATCATCAAAAGAGAAAGTATAAGAAAATGAATGACCATTATTTATCAAAGAATATTCGCCTTCTTTCATTTGATAAACTTCTGCTTCTTCGTTATCAGGCGAAATAATAATGAAGTAAGGAATGTGTTGGGATTGATATAAATCAAACTTGGTATGCCTGTCTTTTAATGCAGTTGAAGGCGATAATATTTCAACAACCAGTGAAGGCGGAAAATCAAGAAATTTTTTTTCGATGGGTGTACATACAACCAGCATATCAGGCTGAACGATTGTGTCTTCAAATATTACATAATCTATGGGTTGATACACCTTGCACTTTTTGCATTTCTTCAATGCTGATTTAAATTCATAAGAAATATTATTCGCAATTAATTGATGCTTTGGAACAGGTTGCGGACTCATAGCGTAAGGCACACCTTCGATCACTTCCCAGCGTCCCTCCCATTTTTCATAATCCTCGTAAGTGTAATGTGGTAATATTTTAACAGCACTGCTCATCTATACAAAAATACAAAGAAGAATTTATTAGTGAGAAGCATTAACTGTTGCAAATGCAGGCAGTTTAATTTTTGTATTATAAATGTAAGCCATTGTGCAACCGATAACGCTGCCAATTACTGCACCGCAAATAACATCCAGCGGATAATGCAAGCCAACATAAATTTGTCCATAACTGATTGTTGCAGCCCAGAAAAAAAATAACCAGCTCCATTTTTTAAGATATGGCTTCAATGTAAAAAATAAAAAACATGCAGCACCAGAATGATTGGTGGCATGTGCTGAAGGAAAGCTGTTACCAAGGCCGCAATGATTTATAAGCATGCGCACATAACCATGCATAAACGGATCATTACATGGGCGCAATCTTGGAAACCATTGCTTTAAAAATGTGCTGCAAAACTGGTCTGTTATGATGATGTTTAATACAAGAAACAAGATCCATGTCCATGCTTTTTGGCCGAAATTAATCAGCATAAAAACAAGCAGGAATAAATAAACAGGATACCAGGTTGTAGCATCGCGCCACCATGGAAAAACATTATCCAAAAAACTGTTAGTCCAGACAGTGTTTATCTTGTAAAACGTATGTGTATCCCATGCCTGCAATGTTTCAAACATAATTAATAATCAATTTTTTTTGCGATGATTATCATGCGCGGCGATTTACTTTCATCAAACATGCTGAAGTTATAATTTCCAAATACTTTTTCAATGTTTAAACCTTTACTGGAAAACATAGTAGTAAAGTCTTCAAGCGTAAATTTTTTCACCTGTTCTGTAAAGCTTTCTCTTATATTTTTTTCCTGGTCTTCAACGTTAATCTGTTTGTAAAAGCGCTCTTCATCAAACCATCGCTTTATAGTAAAGTGCACACCATTTATTTCTTTCTCTTCATGCTTAACAATATGTTGTTCAGCATAAAAAACATTTAAATAATCAATTACAAACATGCCGTTCAGCTTTAAGCTTTGCGCAATGGTTCTTACAGCATCATTATGTTCACGCATGGTTCTGAAATAACCAAAGCTTGTAAAGAAGTTAAACGCGTAATCAAAATAATTTATCCAGAAGGGAAGCCGCATATCATGCACAAAAAATTGCAGCGTATCCGTTTCATATTGCTTTGCTTCAATAATAGATGAAGCAGAAATATCAATGCCTGTAACATTAAACCCTTTTGCCGCAAAAGCACGGCTATGCCTGCCTTTACCACAGGCAACATCAAGTATTCGGCTATTTGGCTGAATGTTTAAATACTCTGAAAATTTATTTGCGCAATCTTCTGCTTCTTCACTGTTCCTGTTCTCATACAACAAATGATAATAAGGCGAACTGAACCACAACCTGAACCATTCAATTGAAGACATATTTGTTTTTTAGACAGATGATCATCTAACTTATTAACTTAAACACAACAGGTTGTTTTTTCTGTTATGTTTGCCGTTGCAAATAACCATAAAAATGCCGTTGATAAAAAGTATATCTGGAATTAGAGGAACAATTGGCGGTAAACCCGGTAATAATTTAAGCCCTGTTGATGTTGTAAAATTTACAGCTGCTTATGCAGCCTGGTTGCAAAAACAAAACCCTAAGAATACTTACACAATTATCGTTGGCAGAGATGCACGCATAAGCGGCAATTTTATAATGCAGCTTGTTATAAATACGTTGGTAAGCTGCGGTATAAACGTTATTAATCTTGATCTTACAACAACACCAACGGTTGAAATGGCCGTGCTTATGCACAATGCAGATGGCGGCATTATTGTAACTGCAAGCCATAACCCTGCAGAATGGAATGCATTAAAATTGCTGAATAACAAAGGCGAATTTTTAAGTGAAGCTGATGGTAGCCAGCTTTTATTAATTGCTGAAAAAGAAAGCTTTAATTTTTCAACTTTTGATAAGATTGGAAACGTAACAACAGATATATCTGCCCTTGATAAGCACATTGAAACAGTTGCGCAGTATGCATTGGTTGATACCGCAGCTATTAAAAAGAAAAAATTCAAGATTGTTGTTGATGGCATAAACAGCACCGGTGCTGTTGCAGTGCCTGCCTTATTAAAAGCGCTTGGTATAAAAGATATAATTGTTTTAAATGATGAAGTAAATGGCAGGTTTGCACATAACCCAGAACCATTGCCGCAAAACCTTACACAGTTAAGTAATGAAGTAAGAAAACAACAGGCGCATTTGGGTATTGCCGTTGATCCTGATGTGGATAGGCTTTGTTTTGTTTGTGAAGACGGAACCATGTTTGGCGAAGAATATACTTTGGTGGCTGTTGCTGATTATGTTCTTCAGCATAAAAAAGGAAATACGGTAAGTAACCTATCATCAACAAAAGCATTAAAAGATATAACTATAAGAAACGGTGGCGAATATTTTCCAAGTGCTGTTGGTGAAGTGAATGTTGTTGAAAAAATGAAGGCAGTTAATGCAGTAATTGGTGGTGAAGGTAACGGCGGCATTATTGTTCCTGATCTGCATTATGGCAGAGATGCGCTGATTGGCATTGCGCTGTTTTTATCACATCTTGCCATCAGCAATAAAACTACCTGCCAGTTAAGAAGACAGTACCCTGATTACTTTATCAGCAAGAATAAAATTGAAGTGAATAATGATGTAGATGTGAAGAAAATATTTTCCAATATTCAACGCAAGTATAAGAACAATCCTGTAAATACAGATGATGGCTTAAAGATAGAATTTGATAATGACTGGGTGCACTTGCGTACAAGCAACACTGAACCAATTATACGCATTTATGCAGAAAGTAATTTTGAAACTACAGCAGATAATATTGCCCGCCGGCTTATGCAGGATATTAAGGAATGCATTTAGAAAATAAAAGAAGCTTCTTCAAAGTTCGTTGTTACAATCATTGAATTATAAATTACTTGCCAGCAAAACATAACCTGATTTAATGCTGAAAAATTCTTTGATTGTTAGTAAAATAGTTTTCATAAAATCTGTTTTAATTGTTACAAATAATAGATAACTAACAATCGTTTTAATTTAATTGCTCTCTTATAAATTGATGTTAAACAGAAATGGTATTAAGTTCTGGAATTTATCCAGGCATTGATGCGCTTTGTTTATTATAAGGTAAAAGCTGAGATAACATGATGTTCTTTTACATTTATGAACTCGCCTTAATCGTTAAACTAGTATGTAAAATCAAATAGAGAAGAATATTCCTGATGTTGAAGCTATGCTTCTTTACCTGCTTTTTTAAGCAATCTTTTTACGCGTACAGATAACTCACCCGGCTTTACAGGTTTGGTTAAAAAATCATCAGCCCCAAGGTTAAACGCTTCAATCACTGTATCTTCTTCATCAATACCAGATAATACAAGCACCGGAATGTGATTATAAGATGACCGTATAAAACCAATAAATTCAAGACCGGAAGTATGCGGCATAATAATATCAGTAACTACAAGATCAGGGTTTTCTTTTTCAAAAGCAGCCATCGCTTCGCTTCCATTGTTTGCTTTGCTTACTTTATAACCATCTTTTTTTAGCTGGTATTCAATTGATGCCATCATCATAACATCATCTTCAGCAATTAAAATCTTCATAGAGGTATTTTAAGATGAGGATGGTGAAATTAGTGATTTAAATCAAGAAAACTAAAACTCTGTTTCAGATGTAAATATTTATTTGCGTTATTTTAACCAGCCTTATATAGCTTATTTATTTATTTTGCCGCTATTAAACTGCAGAATGAAAAAATTCCTCCTGTTCTTTCTATCGTCTTTTGTTTTTTTAATGGCAAAATCGCAGGTAACAGATACTGCACATACACAGCAAACTATAACTCCGCCGGCTGCTAAAAAAAACTGGAACAAACTTGATCTTAGCACAAGAGCCAATGATCACTTCATGGTTCAATATGGTGTTGATGCCTGGCCAAGCTTACCTGACAGTATAAACACATCAGGTTTTTCAAGGCATTTTAATGCTTATTTTATGATTGATAAGCCGTTTCGCTCAAGCCCAAAATTCAGCCTTGCATTTGGTGTAGGCATTGGTAGCAGTAACATCTTTTTTTCAGATACGTACATCAATCTTAAGTCAAATACCACAACCTTACCGTTTACAAATGTTTCTGAAGAAGATCATTTTAATAAATATAAATTAAACACCACTTTTCTTGAAGTGCCGTTAGAATTAAGGTTTGTAACCAACCCTGCTGAACCTGATAAAGGTTTTAAAATTGCACTTGGCATAAAAGGTGGCTTGCTGCTTTCAGCACATACAAAAGGCAAAGATCTTGTAGATTCTTCAGGCAAAGCAGTGTATGATTCCAAATACATAGCAAAAGAAGCAGAGAAAAAATTTATTAACAACACACGTGGCGCAGTTACAGGCCGTATTGGTTATGGCCATATTTCAATTGATGGTTCTTACCAGGTAAGTAACTTTTTAAAATCAGGCGCCGGCCCTACCATCAACCCTTATTCAATTGGCTTAACATTAAGCGGGCTTTAATCTTTCATGTTCTAAATAAGTGTGCGGCAAATTACCTTTGTAAAAAATAAGTTTTGATTGATATAAAACAAAGGCTTAACACCGATGAATCTGCAGTGCTTGTTAGTGTGATTAATAAAAATCAAACAGAGCAGGAAGTGCAGGAGAATCTTAATGAACTTGCCTTTCTTGCTGAAACAGCAGGCGCCGTTACGCATAAAAGATTCATACAAAAATTACCGCACCCTGATACACGTACTTACATAGGTAAAGGCAAGCTTGAAGAAATAAAGAAATACACACACAGCCATAACATTAACGTAATAATTTTTGATGATGAATTAAGCGGTTCCCAAATAACCAACATTGAAAAAGAAATCGATGTAAAAGCTATTGACCGCAGTGATCTTATACTTGACATATTTGCAAGCCGCGCAAAAACAGCAAGAGCAAAAGCACAGGTTGAACTGGCGCAATATCAATACATACTTCCCCGGCTGCGTGGCATGTGGAAGCATTTGGAAAGATTAGGTGGTGGCATTGGTACAAGAGGCCCGGGTGAAAGTGAAATAGAAACAGACAGGCGCATTGTAAGAGATAAAATTTCTTTGCTTAAAAAGAGATTGCTCGAAATAGAAAAGCAATCTTTTACTCAACGCAAAGAAAGAGCTGAACTGATTCGTGTTTCGCTGGTGGGCTATACAAATGTTGGCAAAAGCACCATCATGAATTTATTAAGCAAGAGTGATGTGTTTGCTGAAAATAAATTATTTGCAACGCTTGACACAACCACGCGTAAAGTGGTATTTGAAAATACGCCGTTCTTGTTAAGTGATACGGTTGGTTTTATACGCAAGCTTCCACATCATTTAATTGAAAGTTTTAAAAGCACACTGGATGAAGTAAGAGAAGCAGATGTGCTGATACATGTGGTTGATATATCCCACCCAAAATATGAGGAACAAATGGGCACTGTAAATAAAACGCTGCAGGAGTTGGATGCGTTTGATAAACCAACGCTTACCGTTTTTAATAAGATGGATGTATATGAAGCGAATACTTTTGATGAATGGCTGGATAATGAAGCAAAAACAGAAATGCTGAAAGACCTTGAAGAAAGATGGCTGGCATTAACCAATAATAATGCAGTATTTATTTCTGCTACAGAAAGAAAAAATGTAGATGGTTTACGTAACGGCATTCTTGATAAAGTAAGAACAATGTATAAGTTGCGCTATCCTTATAAAACTGAATATTTTTTCTGAAAAATCAGTATTGCTAAACGGTAAACCATTATTTTTGCAGCCCTTGAAAATTATTCCTCGATAGCTCAGTTGGTTAGAGCATCTGACTGTTAATCAGAGGGTCGTTGGTTCAAGTCCAACTCGAGGAGCTTTGAGGATTAAGGAGTTACATGGTTTGTAACTCCTTATTGTTTTTACACTTCGACACTTTTCGACACAACACCATACTTAATTCATGATGCTTTGATATAATCATATAAATTTGTTTAGCCTATTAAGTTAAAACGATTGCTATGAAAAAATTTTGGATTACTACGATCGTATTTTACATTTTTATTTTAATAGCTGCAGTAAGCAAGATGCCTCGCCATCTAACACTGGTTTATCAAGCACAGAAGTTTTGTCCTATGATATAAAAGGCAATAATGCGCATGTAACAATTTCTCTAGATTCGCAGATAATTAATGTTCAGTTTCCGAGCAATGACTCTATTCCTGGTAATTTAATTGCTGATTTTACTTTATCACCTGGTGCTCAAGCATCAGTTAATAATATCGTGCAGACAAGTGGTGTTACAACAAATAATTTTAATGCAGGTTTTTATTTCAATGTTAAGGCAGCTAACGGTAACTCGGTATTGTGGACAGTAAAACCGGAAAATAATTCCTACACGTATAATTGGGGATTAGGTTATTTTCTATATAACCATAAAAGCGCAGACAGACCTTACAATTGGTATATTGACCAAATGAATACAGGGTTTGATTCAAGCGACAATTGTGGTCCAAGTGATGTAACAATGGTCTGCAAATGGGCTGACTCTTCATTTACAAAAACCGCTGGAGATGCACGGAAAACCTACGTGCCAAATGGTGGCTGGTGGTCAACAGGCGACATAGATAGTTATCTTTCAGATAATAATGTTAACCATGGAATAATAAACTTGGGTGCTGATATAAAAAGCTTGACACAAACAATAAAAAGACAAATTAATTTAGGGCAAATTGCAATCGTCAATTTGGATATGAACCTGGTGAGAGCTGAAACGCAGCCACAACTGCATGTCGACAGATTTTATTCTACCACGCCTTCGTTCGGCCATTTTCTTGTAATTAAAGGCTATTCCATTGTTGATGGAAATACTTTTTTTGAAACATACGATTCTAACAGTTGGGGAGCAAGTTATTTAGACGGAAGTCCTCAAGGGAAAGACAGGTATTACAGAGCTGAAGATATTCTCAATTCGTGTCATATCTGGTGGCCCTACATGTTTATTATCGCTAAAAAAGGCAGCGCTTTAGTCAATCGCCTGCCGAACGAGCACGCAACTGATAACTTCATTTCTATAAAACATATACCTGTTAATTATGGCAGGTAATTACATCTGACTTCACACACTCTATAGCTTACTCCTTTTTATCAGTATTTCAACCTTTATTAATTTCAAGAAGTATAATGTTTCCATCCTAAGAACTGAATCTTGTTGTTGCCTAGCAGTTCCATGTCTTTTGAAATTTTGGCAAGATGTTCCTCCAAGTTAAGTCAATCAAAAATGAAGAACATATTTCAGACGACATCCCTTTCCATCCGTATGACTATATAGTAAATGCATGAAATACATTGTTAGTGCTTAATAATTTAGTACCAGCTAAGTTGTTTGCTTCAACATTGTCAACAGGCAAATAAATCTTTAAAATAAATTTATAAACTGGCTTGCAGTAAAAGAATTTATTTTCAATTTACCTTTAATCTTTTCAACCCCTAAAACGGGCGCTTGTACATTTCTTTCATTTCTTATTTTACTATTTAAATCGATTGTATGAAAACAATGTCATACCCGTCATACGATGGCAATGATAAAAACATATATGTTGTATATAACTTTAAACAGGTAGCAGATGAAATTATGCTGATTATGTATGTTGATGCAATTAAAGGATGGCAAAAAATAGCTATTGAATATGATGATGGTTGCTGGAACACAGCCATGCTTAATAATTATTTCAGTGCTGAAAGTTATAAGTGTATAAATCAAAAGCTTAGTCTTATTTTTAGAGAAAACAAAGTATTAAAACAAGATGATGAAAAAGACTTTATGCTTTTGTTGGAGCATGTTTTTATATTGTTTAATTGCTGCAGTTAATGTGCTGTTTTATAAGTAACATGATAACAAGTAGTAAGTAGCTATTTGTTATAACTTGATTATGATGAATGAAACCAGCTTTGTTTTACCTTATTCAGGGAAGTAACAACAAAATTCTGCACCTTCGTTTTCTGTTGAAGTTGCGTTAATAATGGCATTATGCAAATCCATAATTTTTTTACATAATGCTAATCCTATACCTGATCCTTTAAATTTATTTTTTTCGTGCAACCTGTAAAATATCCTGAATATTTTATCTGCTTCGTTTTGGTTAAAACCAATGCCATTATCTTTTACAGAAATTCTTTGATGTACAATAATATCATCATCTTCAAACTTACTTTTTACATTACTATACTTCTCATAAATAATTTTTATTTCTGGTTTTACATCATTACGCCTGAATTTTATAGCATTATCCAGCAAATGATACAACAACAAAGTAAGCAGCATTGGAAAACCTTGTATTACCGGTAATTCATCTGATGTAATTACAGCATTTGAGTCCATGATTTTTTTATCAAGATCAAGCAAAACGTTTTTAAGAATTTCATTAAGGTTAACCGGCTCAATAGTTGTTTCAAGCTTTTGAATTTTTGAAAAAGTGAGCATATCATCTGTAAGCAATTTCATTTTTTGTATTGCGGTTTGCGCTCTTCTTATGTTAGCTCTTCCGGAGTCGCTTAATTTACGTGCATCATTTGTAATAATAAATTCAAGGTTGGTATATAAGTGGCGAAATGTTTCCTGGTAATCATTGGCAGCAATCGAATTAAATGTTTGCAACTCTGAATTTGCAGATTGCAGTTCACGATTTTTTATGGTAAGGGTTTTATTAAGCGTTGCTATTTTTTCTTCCGCTTTTTTTGATGCTGTAATATCTAAATTAACACCAAGCATTTTTTCGTTCTCACCATTTTTGTTTTTTAAAGGTGAAGCTTTTATTTGTATAGTTTTAACTTCGTAATCTGGTTTTATGCGGATGGTTTCATCAAAAGGCTGAAAGTTTATTTGAATATTGTTTACAATTCTTTCTGCAATATGCCTGTCTTCTTCTATAACATAATCAAGATAAACAGAAGGTTTAACGGGCGTGCCTTTCTTCATTCCAAAAAGCAAATACATTCCTTCACTCCATAAAAAATTGTTAGTGCCAATATCATAATCCCAGCTTCCGCTTTTTGCAAGCTCTTCGCTTTGCTGCAGCAGTTTAAGATTCTTTGCCTGTTCTTCCTCAACCTCTTTACGTTCAGTAATATCAAGGTTTGTAGAAACTATTGTATCATCTTCTGTTTTTACAAACATGGTACTAAACCATTTATTAAAACCATCATGATTGTAATAATACTCAAGTTGCTGTGGCTTGCCGGTTTCCATCACCTTAAGTAAAGCATTAAAAACCTGTGTCTTTTTTACTCCGGGAAATTCCTGATAATATAACCTGCCTACAAGATCTGTACGCCCTGTGCTTTTTTCAAGTTGTTTATTTACAAAGTCAATTCTAAAATCTTCTATAGTGCCATTTAGGTTGCGTACTGCCTTTAGTAAAGACAAATCAATAAGGCTTGTATCAAAAACAGATTGCAACAGGTCTTTGCTTTCTCTTAAACTATGCTCTGCTTCTTTTGCTTTTTGTATATTATAAAACAATACAATAAGCCCTTCTGAATAAGGCGACGCAGAAAGATGCAGCCAATAGCCAGTCATAGGGCAAACCACATCCTGAACATTGTTTTTATTTTGCAACTTTGCTTCAGTAAGTATTTTATAATACTGCGTATTTAATGCCTGCGGAAAAACTTTCCATATTGACTTACCGAGCAAATCTTTCCTGTTACGCTGCCAGAACATTTCTGTATTTATGTTGATGCGCCTGAATGCAAAATTTTTATCCAGCTCAAAAAAGCCTTCATTCATTGCCTCAAGAATTACATCAGCCCGTTTTTGTTCTGTTATATCATCCAGTATGCTTATAATTTTTTTTTCCTCTTTGCTTTTTATGTTTAACTGCATCTGGTGATGCAGATACTTTATTGATCCGTTCTTTGTTATAATCCTGTATTCAACTGAACAGAATTTTTTTTCAGGAGATAGGTTCTCTTCAGCACGCATCAGTTTAAAAAGATCATCCGGATGCACATATTTCCTGTATTCGTTTTCAGTAAAAAAAACAGAATAAGGTTCTATTTCAAGCAGTGTATAAACTGAATGTGATGCAATAAGTTTTTTGTTGGATGTGTTCATCCACATATATGCGAAATGCGAAACATCAGTAAGCTTTGCATCGGCAGAAATACCGTGTGCAATTATATCCTGCATTAATAAAACATTATTACCCATAATTTACCAGCCTTCAATTATTATTAGAATGAAAAGATATAAAAAGATAAGTTGCTATTAAGAAGCAAGAAAACAAAACAGGTATGTAGTAATTATCCACGCAAAAAAAGTGCGATAAACAAAATTAGTGATTGTTTGCACAAACCATGACTTATTATTTTTCAGTGGCTACATTATTGGTTATATACAGGTAGTTAGCAATAATGCCTTTAATATTTTTATTGTCAAGCATGTTTTTGAAAACAACCTCCATTTTTTTGTATTCACCGTTTTTATGTCGCAGCCTGAATTCTGCCCTAAAGTTTTTACCCGGCGACTGTATAACTTTTTTAAAAAGCTTTTTCTGTTTTGTTTCATCATCCGGATGTAGAATACGTTCTTCAAAAATGCTTTTTCCAATATTTTCAGTAGCGTTATAACCAAGTGAACGTTCTATGGAATCGCTCTCGTATTGTATAATTCCATCTTTAGAATAAATGGTAATAATATCAAAAGCATTTTGCACTAACAGCCTGAAACGTTCTTCACTCTCTTTTAATTTTCGTGTGGCTTTTGCTTGTTCTGTAACATCTTCTATCACCACTAAAATGCGTTGCGTTTGGTTAGTTTGTTCCATGCGCATGGCATTAAACTTAAGCGTTTTTTCGCCAAGCAATGGAAAGTTGCCTGTAATAGCAAAGTCTTCAAAGCTCTTGCCTTTATCAATAATCTCGATCAGCTTCATTTTAAGATAAGGCAAATTCCACTGGCCGTTTTCTATTTCAAAAAAGTAATTGCCTTCTGTTCTTGCATTGTTGGTTTTAAATACTTCGCAAAAAGCCCTGTTTACAGTACGTATGCGCAAATCTGCATTCAGCACTAACAGCGGTTCTCTTATCGTTTCTACAATAGCCTTTAAAAAATCACCGGATTCTTTTAAATCCTTGTTCCGGTATTGCAGCTCATCATTAATGGTTGTAAGCTCTTCATTTATACTTTGCAGTTCTTCTTTTGATGAGAGCACTTCTTCGTTTGAGCTTTGCAATTCTTCACGGGTAGCTTCAAATTCTTCGCTCATTGTTTTCATGTACTCACGTGCTTCAGTAAGTTCACGTTCTATTTTGGTAATACGCTCATCCTTTGAGCTTTGCTTTTCACGTGGCTTTCCCGGGCTTGCATCATGCGCTTGCTTTACATCAGTTTCTTTAAAAATAATCAGGTAAAAAAGATCACGCACCGGAGATTTTACAGGCACTACTTCAATAGTAATTGTTCTTGCAATTTTATTTTGTGTAAGAATGATGTTTTCTTTTTTTACGGTTTGCTCTTCTTTTTTTGCACGGTTTAATAATCCTTTCATTTCAAACACCAGTTCATCTTTTATCATTTTTAATAAATTAAGGCTGGCTTTGCCTGCGGCAGGCTGCAGGTAGCTTGATACATCACCATGAAAATGCAATATCTGTAAGTCTCTGTTTACAACTACGCTTGAAGGCACATAACGTGAAAGAAGCAATTTGTCTGTTTCTTTTTCAATATCAATATCAGATTCGGGCTGTGTAAAAGACTTTGTTTCATTTGTTTGGCGATGCAAAGGATAAGTATGCTGTAATGAAAAATCAAAAGAATTATTTACCGGCGATAATTTTTTAGAATAAATTTTTAAATCTTTATCCACCTGGTTATACAATTCTGTAGAGTTACCAATGGTTTCAGATTTACCCAGCACCAAGTAACCAGTAGGTTTAAGTGCGTAGTGAAAAGCCTGTAATATTTTTTTCTGCGGATTTGTTTCAAGATAGATCATCACATTCTGGCAACTAATAATATCCATGCG
>CAZZXW010000060.1:0-12774 GCA_964658095.1 uncultured Parafilimonas sp.
CTGCATTTGCATAAACGTCTGTCCATTTGCGTGCAACAGCTTTAGAAAGAATTAAGTCATGTAATTTAGAATCAGAATAACTAACACTTCCTTTTTCAAAGTTTGATAGCTTTAATTGCGCATTACCGCTTAAATGCATACCAGAACTAAGGTATACCAACCGCTTAGGTTTTTTAATTAAAGAGGTTAATATGTAAGGAGCTAATGTGTTTACCCTAAAAATCAAATCGCCTGATACCTGGTAAACACCAGCGTTATGAATGACCGCATCAAAATGCCCGGCTTTGTTTACATCTTCAGCTAATGCTTTAGTTTCATCAAGGCTGGATAGGTTAGCTATCAAAACATTTTCTGCGCCAGGTATATTTGCCATTGCCTGTTTACCACGCTCTGTGTTACGGGCATGTAAAACAACTTTGTGCCCCTGTTTTACCAGTAACGAAGCCGCCATTTTTCCGAGTCCATCGGCAGAGCCGGTGATAAATATTCTTGCCATTAAATTTCTGCCGAAATTATCAAATCATCAATTACAGTAAATCTAAAATTTGTCATGTTATTAAACAAGATAAATGCTACAAGTTGCTCGTACTTTTTAAACCGCATCCCGTGGGTTGCAAATTGCAGTTCATTACATTATTGAATCAGCAAATTTGTTTGCAATAATTTTGTTTAATTGAAGCGTATTCTTCTACATATTTTATTCTGGTTCTGTTATTTTCTACTATATGCAAGTATGAGTTTTTTGTGGGATAGAGGAGTTTTAATCAATTGGTCCACAGAACATTTGCTAAAGGTATCATTAGCAGGCTCGTTTCTTGATCTTATTCCTCAAATAATCTTTCCTTATTACCTGATATATTATGGCACTAATAATATAGTAAAAAGAAAGGGCGCCATGATAATAAATGTGTTTGAAATTGCGATAGTATTTTTTTTATGTATTCTTATTTTCAGGTGTTTAACCAATTATGTTGAGCTGCCTTATCTGTACAAAAGCACAAGCCTGGCAGCACCCATCTTTGAGATAAAAAGAGTTTTTGGTGATATGGTTGATATTGGTTTTGCTTCCGGGCTTATGTTTACTATAAAGTCTGTACTTAGCCAGTTAGATGCAAAAGAAAGAGAAAAAAATCTCATTAAAGAAAAACTGGAAACAGAACTAAAATTTTTAAGAAATCAAACCAATCCGCATTTTCTTTTAAACACTTTAAACAACATTTATGCGCTGGCAAGAAAAAAATCTGATGATACAGCAGAAGCAGTGATGCGCTTGTCTGAACTATTAAGGTTCATGTTGTATGAATCAAACAATAACCAGATAAAATTAAATGAAGAAATAAAAGTGCTGGAGGATTATCTTGAATTGGAAACCATGCGTTACAATGAACGGCTTACAATAAGCTTTCAAAAAGAAATTGATAATGACACTTACAAAATAACACCTTTATTGTTATTGCCATTTTTAGAAAACGCATTTAAACATGGCATTAGCGAAACAAGATTTGAATCGTTCATCAATGTCTCTATAAAAGTGAAGCAAGGCTGCCTGAACTTTGAAATAGAAAATAATAAAGATGCAAATGGAAATGATAATTCTTTAAATAATATCGGGCTTGTTAATATCAAAAGACAATTACAGCTTACATATAGTGATTATAACCTTGCAGTAGAAAATAATAATAATGTTTTTAAAGTGAACCTTTCAGTAAATCTGAACAGTTATGTTGAAATATAATTGCATTATAGTTGAAGATGAACCGCTGGCTGCAGAAGTGCTTTCAGATTATATTCAGCAGGTACCTTTTCTGCAATTAAAACAAGTTTGTACTGATGCCATCTATGCAATGGAAAAATTAAAGTCTGATGAAATTGATTTAATCTTTCTTGATATACATCTTCCAAAATTAAAAGGGCTTGAATTTTTGGAAGCCCTTAAAACACCACCGCATGTTATTATTACATCGGCTTACAAAGAGTATGCATTGCAGGGTTACGAATTAAACGTAATAGATTATTTATTAAAGCCGATCCGCTTTAACCGTTTTTTAAAAGCAGTTAATAAACTGAATCAACACAAAGAAGAAAACATACATCAAGCAACAGCTTTAAATTCAGAAAGAAAATTCTTCTTCTTTAATGTGGGTAAAAAGCGAGTGAAAATTTATTTAGATGAAATTTTATATATAGAAAGCCTACGTGAATATGTGCGCATAACAACAAAAGATAAAAGTATTCTTACCAAGTTTCAGCTTAATGAAATTGAAGACCTGCTTTCTAAAAATAATTTTCTGCGTCTTCATCGTTCTTTTATTGCTGCAAAAGATAAGATCACAGCGTTTAGTGCAACTGATGTAGAAATCAATAACAAATCTATTCCTATTGGCAGAAGCTATAAAGAGCTTGTATTATCTGTGCTGCAGAATAACCAATAACCACTTTATATTTTTCAGAAATAACATAATGTAGTAATTAAGTATAACAGATAGATTATTATCAATCATGATAACAACAAGCTGCAACCTACCAACAACTTATTGCTTGTATCAAAAGCATTAAATGTGTTGATTTCAATTCTTCAATCAATTAAAAATACCCGTGGTTGAATACAGCCAAAACAAGTGCAGCACAAAATTATTTTCTTCTCTCTGTTATGATTAGGTAACTGATGAGAAAAAATTCTTAACCATTAATCTAAAAAATATGAGGAAGTTCTATCTGTGCTTTAGCATGCTTATGCTTATTGCAGCATACGCATCATCACAAACCAAATCAATCATGGGTAACATTGCTGATGAACAAGGTAAGGCTGTTCCCTTTGCTTCAGTAAAAATTAAGAACGCGAAAACGGGTGCAATAGCAGATTCTTCAGGATCATTTGTAATACGGGCAAATACAGGCGCTGTATTAAATATTTCCGCAACCGGTTTCAACAGCAGAGAAGTAACTGTTGGTAATAACAACACGTTGAGTATTACATTGTCACCGGCTTCATCTGACTTAACAACCGTAGTTGTTACAACAGCTTTAGGCATTCAACGGCAGGCGAAAGATTTAGGTTATGCAACAACTACTATCAGTAATAAAACATTAATACAAGGCAGGTCTGTTAATATACAACAAGCGCTTAATGGAAAAATTTCGGGCCTAAATATTTCAACGGTTAACAGCGGCGTAATGGAAAATGCTAAGATCAATATTCGCGGCATACGTTCTCTTACCGGTAATAATCAGCCTATGCTTGTTGTTGATGGTGCGCCAACACCGTTAGGTTATCTTTCTTCAATACCACCAGATGATGTGCAGAGTTTAACTGTTTTAAAAAGCGCAGCATCAGCAGCTATATATGGGCCAGATGCTGTGAACGGCGTTATCATCATCACTACAAAAAGAGGCGGTAAAAACCCTACTATTACATTAAGCTCTACTTTAGAAGCTACTAAGGTTTCTTTTTTTCCAAAGTTTCAAAAAGAGTTTGGTCAGGGTGCCGGTGAAGTAGTTGATCAATATGGCAACTATGGTTACGTGCCTTATGAAAACCAGCAATACGGTCCTGCGTTTGACGGTACTATTAAGCCTGTTGGCATTCGGCTGCAGGATGGCTCTATTCAAATGTTGCCTTACACAAATGCGCATTATAAAGACAAAGTAAAATTCTGGAACACTGGTTTAACGCTTCAAAATTCTGCTTCAATTGCAGGTGAAGATTTTTACGTAAGTATAGAAGATGCTAAAATACAGGGGCTGGTTCCGGATGATGTAAACAGGCGCACCAGCCTGCGCTTTAATGGCGGCAAAAAATATGGTGGCCTTTCTGTTAATTATGGCTTGAATTATATACTGCAGAATTATGATGTTGTAAACGAAGCAGGCTTTCAGAATTCAGAACCTGGCGCTTATGACGGTGGCCTTTTCTTTCTTGTAATGCAGGTGCCAAGTAATGTGCCGCTGTTGGCTTATAAAGACTGGCAGAATAACAAGTTTGCACAATACTCAAATTACTATAATGAGTTTTCGGTTAATCCATATTGGTTAATAGGTAATGTAAGATCAAAAGGCAGAGAAGATGATATTATTGGTAATGTAGAAGCAAGTTATAAATTTCTTCCCTGGCTTTCTGCTACAGCAAGATTAAGCTCCAACCTTGCTTTTCAAAACACAACAAATACCAATGCACCGGTAGTTGTAAGTGATTGGGCAGTTAATATAGCAAAGCGTAACTCAACTCAATATTCTAACAGGCCCGGGCTTGTTGGCACTGATGAAAATTATACAAGCCGCATTAACCTTGATTATTTTATAAGTGGTGATCATGCTATTACAAAAGATTTCGGCTTTAAATATATAGCCGGCAGTACCATAAGACAAAACCGTTCAAAAGATGTTGCTGTTGGCGGCAATAATTTAGTAGTGCCTTATTTATATAATGTTGCTGTGAGAAGCGGCGATGCAGCAGTTCCTGTTTATCCGACTGGTAATTACAACATTGAATCGCGCCTGCTTTCAGCTTATGGAAGTTTAGGTTTTAATTATAAAGATTGGGCAAACATAGAGTTTACAGGACGAAACGATTGGGACAGCAGGTTGCTTAAACAAAACCGTTCTTTCTTTTATCCTTCAGCCAATATATCACTGGTGCTTTCAGATGCTATACCTTCTATTAAAAACAGTGCTGTAATTTCTTATGCCAAGGTAAGAGCAGCCATATCGAAGTCAGGTAATGTAAATCTGAATCCATACTCTTTAAACACAACTTATTCGCAACCGGTAGGTTTTCCGTATGGTAATACAGTTGGTTTTACTGCCAATCAAACCATACCAAATGCTAACTTAAAACCAGAGTTTGTAAATACAAAAGAAGCAGGTATAGAGTTAGGATTTATAAGAAACAGGATAAATTTTGAAGCCACTTATTTCAATCAAAACAATACCAACCAGATATTACAGGTGTCTCAATCAGCAACCACAGGATATACAATCGGGTTAGCTAATGCTGCTGATTTTAAAAATTATGGAATAGAAATGGATCTTGGTTTAAGCCCTTTAATAAACGTTGGTAAAGGCAGAATTGATTTTAAAATAAATGCTACTTATAACAACAATAAAGTTACCAGCACTCTCAATAATATTCCGGTAGTTATTGGTGGTAATTCTGGTTTTATTCAGAACTCAACCAGCTCACCAACAGTTAACAATATTGCAGTGGTAGGCTTGCCTGCTTTTGCTTTTCAATTAACTGATTATGCCAGGGATTCTGCTTCAGGTAAAGTTATTGTTGATCCTGTAACCGGTTTGCCCACACAAGCCGGTGCCCAGGTAATTAAAGGAAGATCATTACCGCTTTGGGTTATTGGTGCAACACCTTCTTTTACGCTTGGCAATTTTTCAATAAGCATGACGTGGGATTATAAAGGCGGTAATGATTTTTATTCCGGGCTTGGCTCTGATGAAGATTTTGCAGGCATATCAGCACGCAGCGCTGAGTATGGAAGGCAAAGATTTGTTTTCCCTAACTCTGTTTATTTAAGTGGTGGCAAGTATGTACCTAATACAAGCATACAAGTTCAGGATGGCAACGCAGGTTTTTGGGCACAGGCAATTAATACGGCAATAGCTACAAATTATTTTGCAAGCGCTGCTGCATTAAGGCTTAGAGAAGTAAATATTTCGTATAGTCTGCCTTTAAAATGGATCGGCAATGGCAAAATGATTAAAAGAATAACCGTAAGTGCCGTTGGTAAAAACTTGTTCTTATTTGTGCCAAAATCAAATCAATGGGGCGACCCGGAGTTTAACTATTCTACCACCGGAAACACGTTTGGTATTGCCAGCTCATTTCAATCACCTGCTTCAAGATTATTTGGTGGTTCTGTAACAGTTCAATTTTAAATCATCAAAACAAATTCTATGTATCGTTTATATAAAATGCTTCTTACAATCATAAAAGCACATCATACCATAGCAAAACAATTAGGTGTATTAATTATTGTTGCTACATTAATTCAAAGCTGCACTAAAAATTATCTTGATGATAATAATGATCCTAATCGTGTTACTGATAATAATGTTACTGCTGAATTAATATTTCCGCAGGCTGAAGTTGCTGTTGGCGACCTGGTTGCAGGCAACAATGCTGCAGGTGCAGGTACAGAATCGCCATTACAGTTTGCGTATAACTGGCTAGGATATATGGCGTCTAATGGCGCATTCGCAAGAGAATATACTCAAACTTCTTATAACATCGATTTTCAATTCGGAAACCAATTATGGTTAAACTATTATAACGTATTATTTGATCTGCACCAGGCTAAGATAAAGGCTTTGGCCATAGGTGATACGGCTTTAGCGGGTGCTTCTCTTGTTTTATCTGCAAAGTTATTTCAGGAATTAGTTGATACGTACGGTGATGTGCCTTATTCGCAGGTTTTTCAGGATAATCAATATCAGCATCCGGCTTATGATAAAGCACAGGATATTTATGCATCGTTGTTTAAAAGCCTTGATACTGCAGTTAATTATTTGTCCACTGATGCACCTACTGCTTTTGCATCAGCCGATGTTATAAATCATGGTAATTTAGGTGAATGGATAAAATTTGCAAACACATTAAGATTAAGATTGCTGATCAGGCAATCAGAAGTTCCTGGTTTTAATCCCGCAACAGAAATAGCTAAGATTCAAAACAATGGTGGTGTACTTCAGGCCGGAGAAACAATAAGTGTAAATCCGGGTTACGTAAATGAAATAAACAAACAGTCTCCATTTTATGCAAACTATGGTTATACAGCTACCGGTGTTGTGGCCACTTCTTCATGGAATGCGAATGCTTATATTATCGGCATTCTTAGCAATAATAATGATCCGCGTATAAGCCGCTTCTTTACTCCGGTAGGTACAAGTTATGTTGGTGATGTATTTGGTGATCTTCCGGAAAATATTCCCAACGCTGCAGGCAGCTCTTACTTTGGGCCAGGATTGATTAGCAGCCCATCGCAGAACCAATGGATATTAACTTCATTTGAAAGCATGTTTTTACAGGCAGAAGCTATTGCCCGTGGCTGGTTGCCGGGTAATGCAAAGTCTGCTTATGAAGCCGCGGTTACAGAATCATTTGTATGGTTAGGCGTACCTGACGCTGCTAATGCAGCAGCAGGTTATCTTACTAATGCATCTATAGCAAACTGGGATAATGCAGGAACTACAAAAGAATCGCAGGCAAAATTTATTGTTTTTCAAAAATATATTGCAAACTGTTGTATAGATCCTCTTGAATCATGGGCTGATCAGCGAAGATTACATTTTTTGCCTCCGGGGTTTATATCTGCAAGTACCAGTAAAATTTCAAACACGCTGCCTGTAAGATTGTTGTACCCGCAAAGTGAATACACAACCAATGCATCCAGTGTTTCAAAAGAAGGAACCATCAACCAGTTTACTTCAAAAATATTCTGGCAACCATAATAAATTTTATCAATAAAATAAAACGTTTGATATGAAACTTTATAAGCAAATTATTCCGCTTTGTTTGGTGATATGTTTAATGGCTGCAGCGTGTTTAAAAGATGATGATTTTGATAATGGCAGCATTCAATCTGTGCGTACAACGGGCAATCTGATCAAGCCAATAGAAATTAAACTAACCGCAAATGATGCTTCTAATTTTTTTGTACTGGCAGTTAATAATTCTGATAATGATACAACTGTTGATTTAGTGCCAATCAATTTAGCTACTGCCGACGTTGCTCCGCAAGACCTGCATGTTACAGTTGCGCTTGATTCAAATCTTGTTATCGTGTATGATACAACAGGCACTGCAGCAGGTACACCAGGCGGTGATTACGCTATCCCGCCTTCATCCATGTATAAAATTGTAAACCCTGTTGTAACTATTCCAAAGGGTTCGCATACCGGCTATCTTCAAATTAAATTTAAAATCTCTGATTTTCTGGGTGCTGACTGGGCATTGGGTTTTAAAATTACAGGCGTACAGGAAACAGGTTATACTATTAGTCAAAACCTTGGTACCGGCATTACCGCTATTGTAATAAAAAATCAATACGATGGTATTTATACCGGCTTTGGTTATTTTGTACATCCTTCACTTGGCGGCCCTTTTAATACTACAGTTGCTTTATATACCTCCGGTCCTAATTCTGTAGATATGGTCAATGGCCAGCCATACAGTTCAGGTACATTAGGTGTTTTTCCAAGGTTAACTGTGGGGGCATCTTTGGGTAATAATGTTTATGCGGTTAATATAACTGATCCTACAGGCACATTTTCATTTGCTGCACCGGTTGAAGCAGGTTATGTAAATAGGTATGATGCAAATACAAAAACATTTTATATAAATTATGGATACACCACGAGTGCACCAAGAGAAGCAACAGATACGCTTGTATATAAAAGCCCGAGGTAATTTAATAAGTTTTAAAATCAATTTATAATCAGATTGCGGCGCATATAAAACCACAAAAATTTTAAGAATTTATAACGATGCGCAAATGCATCTTAATATGAGTTTACGTGTTTCTCATTTTTTGATTTAACGAGTGGTTTCTACCACTCGTTTTGTAATTTCTTAATCGCAAAAATTCGTCAACGCACTATCTTTTATGTGAGATATTAAACACGTTAGTATTTAATTTAAACGTCATTGTTTGTTGTCAGCATTAGGTTGTTTGTAGCAATAATAATTATTGAAGATTGTTACCAGCACACATACTTGTAATTATTATACCGCAGCTTCTGTTTTCCAGTCGGCTTTATTAATAAGATATGCAGAAAAAAGAATAATAAACATGCCGATCGCCTGATTGGTAAAGATATGTTCGCTGGCTAACAGGCAACCCACTAGCACTGCAATCATAGGATTAATATAAGCATAAGTACCCACTACAGCTGAAGGCTTTTGCGTAAGCAGCCAGTTATAACAACTGAATGCTACAATAGAACCAGCAATGGCTAAGTAAAGCACCGATAACCATGATTGTACAGATATGCCTGTTAATGCAAAGCCTGAAAATTCATTACTGCATGCAGCAACAATAAGGCAAGAAAACACACCACCTGTTAATTGCCACCCAAGGTTGAGGTATAATGAACCTGCAGGTTTATTATACTTGAAATACAGGGAACCGCCCGTCCATAAAATAGCGCTTAACAACGTAACCAGCGTCGCAGCCAGTTGTAATTGTTGCCCTGTATGTATTGACGCAGGTTTGTTCAATAAGTTTTGGAACAATACTACAATGCCAATAAAACCGGCAGATATACCTAATAATACCAGTTTGTTTTTAAAACAATTTTTCCATTGCGGTTTATCCAAGAGAATAAACCAGATTGGCTCTGTACCTACCAGTATAGCTGTAAAACCGGATGATATATATTTTTCGCACCAGAACAACATTGCCTGTCCGCCGGTTTGCATTATGGCACCAAGTATTAAATTTCTTAGCACACTAACATTAAAGATCTTTTCTTTTTTTGCAGCTGCATATCCAAGAAAAATAATGCCTGCAATACAATACCGCATTGTGCCCATTATGAAAGGCGGAATGGTGGAAATGCCAATGCGTACTGCAAGATAAGTAGTTCCCCATATTATATAAATAGCGGCAAAAGCAAGTATAATACGTGTGTTTAATGAAGCTGCAGAAGGCATAAAATACTAATTTTGAAATATTGACAATTCAAACATTATACCAGTTAAACATATTTTGATAGTAAATAATTTTAATGTGGAAAAAGAACGTAACATAGGTACATTAACATTGCATGGGGGTAATTTATGCTGCAACTTCATTAATACGGTGTATGCGTGGCGGGGAGTGAATTTGCATGAATACCTAGGCGATTATAATGATTTTATCGCCTGGTGCAGAAAGGTAAATGCAGGCGATTCATTTACTTTAAACGCTTTGCAGAAAAAAGCGGCTGCACATCCTAAGGCTGCAGCTATGGCTTTAAACAACATAAAGAATATACGCAAATTATTGTATGAATTTATATCGCTGATTGCCGCAAAAGATTATGCAGGCGTAAAACACATGTTACCACAAATAAATTCATTAATAAATAAATCTGCAACGCATATACAGTTTCAATTGTATGATAACAACTTTATGCTGAATTTGAAAAATGATCCCGGTGATTTGCAAAGCCCGCTTTGGATCATATTTCAGTCGTTGCATGATTTGCTGGTAACAGAAGATATCAGCAAAATAAAAGAATGCTCTCGTTGCGGATGGGTATTTGTAGATCATACAAAAAATGGCAAAAGGCGCTGGTGCGATCCTGAAGAATGTGGCACCGCTGATAAAATGCAACGCTATCACGCAAAAAGAAAAATAGTAAAAGAAAAAAAATAGAAGCGGGTTAAGATATTGCACAAATAATAGGATATTAATAAGTTTGTGAGAAGCGACTATTAATACTGTAGAGTTTAAAATCATTACTAAACTGCTGAATTATTTACTACGTTTCAATTTTCTCTTTTTTAATCTTTTTTCATAAGCTGCTAATTTATTGTTGTAAATAATTGCATCCCAATATTCTTTTTTATAACCAACAAGTATTTCCGAACCAGCTTCAATGTCTTTTATAGCTATAATATAAACCCTGCCATTATCTTTAATATACCTGCTGTTGTTAGTTAAACCTTTCACCTTCTTAATTCCTTTGGCATCATTCGCATACCTGGCAAGCGCTTTTTTATAAAGCATAGCATCTATTACATGATTACGATTTATGTAATAAATGTAGCCGTTATAAACTTTTCTATCCGGCACATCTTTCCAGGCACTAACCTTTCCTTTATACTCAACAATACGTGTTCTTTTTGCAATAAACTGTTTTGTGAATAATCCTTTGCCTGCTCCTGGTATCTGTGAGCGTTTAATGTAAAGTTGCCTTTCGAGTAATGCCATTACTGTAAGCTTTATCTTTTTGATAATTGTAATCTCTTGGTGCCGTAAGTTGTTCGTTATTATAGCAGCGATTGTTCAATTTCGAACACTCTCCTGTAAAAACCGTTGCAAAGTTATTATCTGTCAATCATTTGAGTATTGGCATATACGTTGAAACTAATTTAGCCTGAAGGGGAAGTGTGTTCTTTTATTAAAGATTTTTTTGTCAGCTATTAAACTATTATATGCTTAAAAATTATTTTAAGACTGCATGGCGCAATTTGATGAAGAGCAAAATGTTTTCATTCATCAATATACTTGGATTAACCATTGGCATCACTGTTTGCATGATGATCTATTTATTCATCATGAATGAATTCAGCTTTGATAATTTTCATAAAAATGGTGACCACATTTATCGTGTGATGCGTGGCGCTGCGATGGATAATAAATCATTCAACGTGGCTTATTTATCAGGCCGCCATGCACCTGCATTATTAAATGATTTCAAAGGACAGATTGTGAGTGCTGTTCGTGTAAATGAAAATGATAATCTTTTTTCAGTTGGCGCAAAATCTTTTCATGAAAAGAAAGAATTGGATGTTGACAGCGGTTTCTTTAATCTCTTTTCATTCCCGTTAATTAAAGGCAATCCATCAACTGTATTACAAGATTTGAATAGTGTGGTGCTGACCGAATCAACTGCAAAAAAATACTTTGGAAGCGTTGATAATGCGATGGGCAAGATAATAATGCTAAATAAAGAAACGCCGTTGAAAGTTACAGGTATTGCAAAAGATGTTCCTTCAAATTCACATTTAAATTTTGATATTGTTCTTTCTCTTGAACGACAGAAAGATGCAGGCTGGATGACGACCTGGATAAACAATGGCGTGTATACGTATATAGAACTTGCACCCCATGTATCGCAGGCACAAATTGAAAAACAATTGCCGGCTTTCGTGGAAAAAAACATGGGCGTTGATTTGCGCAAATATGGTTTCAAATGGTCTTTATCATTAACGCCGTTAAAAGACGTTTATTTCGATAGTTCAAGCTTAGACAGTATAAAGCATGGCGACAAAACAGTTGTCTATATTTTTCTTTCCATTGCTATTTTAATACTGCTGATTGCATGCATCAACTTCATGAATCTCTCAACCATTCGTGCTGCAGAACGTTCAAAAGAAGTTGGCTTGCGTAAAGTGTTAGGCGCATTGCGTAACAATCTTGTTTGGCAATTCATCGGCGAATCTGTTTTACTTACAACTATCTCGTGCATACTTTCTGTTGGCTTGTTATTGTTAGTAATGCCATGGTATAATCAATTGCTCGGTTACACATTAAATGTATCATGGAATGCATCGCCTGTTTATTTATTTCTTGTTGGTATCATCATCGTTGTTGGATTTTTAGCCGGCAGCTATCCTGCATTTTTCTTGTCTGCATTCTCGCCAATACAGGCATTAAAAGGCAAATTAAAACTGGGCAAAGGCGGCGCATCATTCAGGCAGGTATTGGTAGTTGTTCAATTTAGCATATCGGTGTTTTTGATTGTTGGAACCATCATCATTACAAAACAAATGAGTTATGTAAAGAACAAACAGCTTGGATATAATGCAGCGCAAACTTTAATTATTCCTATTGATAACGGTGATATTTATAACAACCTTAATTCTTTTAAAACACAATTACAAAATGAAACTGCTGTTCAATCGGTCTCAGCCATGAGTGGCGAGCCCGGTGGTTATTTTGACGGGCAGATGTTTGATGTGGAAGGCCATATAGAAAAATGGAATGCCAATACTGAATTTGCAGACTTTGAATATGTAAAAACATTGGGTTTAAAAATTATTGCAGGCAGGGATTT
>CAZZXW010000061.1:0-12771 GCA_964658095.1 uncultured Parafilimonas sp.
GGAATAAAGAATATGGCGCTTATGAGCTGCGCAAGTTTTATAACAAGCGGATGACGAGGTCAATCATCATTATGCTTGCAATATGCCTGCTCATTTTTATAGGTTCAGTGATTGCAAAAAAGATCAGTGACCTTGCGCCAAAGCAAATGGTTGTTCAGGATGTGCAACTGGAAGATGTAAAAACACCTGAAAAGAAAGATGAACCTCCACCACCGCCGCCGCCGCCGAAGGAACCACCTAAGGTTGAGGTTACAAAATTTACACCTCCAAAAATTGTAAAAGATGAGGAAGTAAAGCCAGAAGAAAAACCGCCTGAACAGGAAAAGTTAGAGGACACTAAAATTGGTGCTTTTAACCAGGAAGGTGATAAATCTGATGTGGTAGCACCACCGGTTGAAGAAAAAGGTACAGGTCAGGTGGCAGCGCCTAAAACCGACAATGAAGATTACGATAAAGAGTTTACAAGCGTTCAGGTTGAAGCTAAGTTTCCGGGCGGCCAGGATGCATGGAGAAAGTATCTTGAACGTAATTTAAACCAGCAAACACCTGCAGATAATGGAGCGCCAACAGGCAATTACACTGTAACTGTTTCTTTTCTTGTGGATAAGGAAGGTAATGTATCGCAGGTACAAGCCTTAACTGATCCGGGTTATGGTTGTGCTGCTGAAGCAACACGTGTAATAAGCAAAGGACCTAAATGGCAACCAGCTATTCAAAATGGAAGGAACGTTATTTATCGCCAAAAGCAAAACATTACTTTCCAGGTTACAGAACAATAAAGTGTTTACTTATAAAAAGAAAGCCTTGCGTTTGCAGGGCTTTTTTATTTTAATTCATTTGCGGATCCAAAGGGTAATTTATCACTTGCTCATATTTGCTGCCCAATTGTTTCACTGCTTCAGGCCATACAAGTTTTGTATCGTTATTAAAAATAAGCCTGCTTGTGCTATAAGTAGTAAGCCAGCTTTTTTCTTTTATCTCATTCTCCAATTGTTCTTTATTCCAGCCGCTATAACCTAAAAATAAACGTATCTGTTGTTTTGATAACTTATTGCCTTTAAGTAATGCAATCATCTCCTCATATTCGCCACCCCAATAAATATCTTCCGTAATTTTTTCACCGCCGGTTATCAAACCAGGACAGCGATGAATAAAATGAAGCGTATTTTGCTGAACAGGGCCGCCATAAAAAATTGGGTGGTCACAATCTTCGAGATCAGTTAATAAATTCTTTGCAACATATTCAGACATGCGGTTAATCACAAATCCAAAAGCGCCTTCTTCTTTATGATCGCACAAAAAAATAACAGACCTTGAAAAATTAGGATCCTTCAAAAATGGATCGGCTATCAATAAAGTACCGGCTTGTAAATTTTCCATAATCAATATTTAAGCAAAACATGTTATACTATAAACAGCAAAAAAATAACCAGTTAAATTGATTGTAAAGATTTTGCTTAATTTTTCATTTGCATTCTTAAAAATATCTTTGTTTAAATGAAGAAAGTTTTCCCGCTGATCATTGTGCTTATTTCTTTATCACTTGTTGGTATAATTGTTATTCAGGTTAACTGGTTTAAAAACCAGCTTGTAATTCAGCAGGAACGATTTCTTTATCGTGCAAATAAAGCCGGCATAGATGTATCATCGGAACTAAGTAAACAAAACTCAACCGGTTTTTTTAATTTAAACCGGCGACCAGGCTTTGAAACTTTTCCAAATAACCTTTCTTTCAATGTTATACATCCTGTAACTGTTGCAGACAGATACACAACTTCTGAAATTTATGAGAAGCTGCAAAAAGCGCTTAATAAAGAAGGCCTTAACAACATCCGTTTTGAATTTGCAGTTACTTCAAATGCTGACAACTTTGAATTTGAAATGCAGAGTGAACATTTTCAGCAAGAGTCATTCGACACACTTCATTATCGTAGAATTATTATTCCAATCATCCCTGATAATTCACCTGGCTTACAAACTTTAATGGCTTATGAAAACCTGTTTATACTTATACCTGATTTTAAAATACAGGTATGGCATTCATTATCCTGGATGATTATTTTTTCAGCTTTGTTCTCCATCATAATAATCGCTGCTTTTTTTATAACGGTTAAAACTTTACTCAATCAAAAAAAGATGAGTGAAATTAAAAGCGATTTTATTAATAACATGACGCATGAATTCAAAACGCCCATCGCAACAATTTCTTTAGCAGTTGATGCTTTAAAAAATGAAAAGGTTTATACTGACAGGAATAAGTGGCAATATTTTAATAATATTATTAAAGAAGAAAACCGCAGGATGAACAAGCATGTTGAAACTATTCTGCAGGCAGCCCTGATGGAAAAGCAGGAGTTCAGGTTGCATTTTGAGCCGATACACTTACATGCTTTGTTGCAAAATGTAATCAATAATTTTCAGTTGCAACTACAGGAAAAAAATGGTCAGGTTGAATATCTTTTAAACGCATCAAACGATTTAATTGAAGCAGATGAAGTGCATTTTACTAACGTTATATCAAACCTTATTGATAACGCTATTAAATATTCTAAAGATAATCTTACATTAAAATTTATTACCCACTCCACACCAAAATTTATTGTATTACAAATACAGGATAATGGCATTGGCATGAGCAAAGAAACGGTTAAGCGCATCTTCGAAAAATTTTATCGTGCACACACCGGCAACCTGCATAACGTAAAAGGTTTTGGCCTTGGAATGAGTTATGTAAAATCTGTTATTGATGAACACAAAGGCAAAATAAAAGTAGAAAGTGTTTTAGGCAAAGGCAGCACGTTTACCTTAGAAGTTCCACATAAAGAATCATGACCGAAATAACGTTAAAACAAGCACAGCAACAGGTGGATGAGTGGATAAAAACCATTGGCGTACGCTATTTTAATGAGCTTACCAACCTTGGTATTTTAATGGAAGAGGTGGGTGAGCTTTCAAAAATTATGGTGCGTGTGTATGGCGAACAGTCTTTTAAAGCAGAAGAAAAAAGTAAAGTTTTAAGTGATGAATTTGCTGATGTTTTATGGGTATTGCTTTGCCTTGCTAATCAAACCGGCGTGAATCTTACAGAAGCATTACAAAAAAATTTTGAAAAGAAAACGTTGCGGGATGCATCACGTCACAAGCTTAATAACAAGCTGCAATAAGATTGTTAGTGATGGTAATAGACTTTCATCTTTCTCAAATAAACAAAGTTACAGCGCAGCTTTGGCAGCAATATAATCAATCAAAAATATGGGCTTTTAATGCACCGATGGGCGCAGGTAAAACAACATTAATTCATGCGCTTTGCGATGTAATTGAAGTAAGCGATTCTGTTAGCAGCCCCACATTTGCCATCATAAATGAATATAGAAGCCCGCTTGTTGGTACAGTTTATCACATGGATTGGTATCGTCTTAACAATGAAGCTGAAGTTATAAATGCAGGCTGTGAAGATTGTATGGAAAGTGGCAAGCTGTGTTTAATTGAATGGGCTGAAAAAGCGCCTCTTCTTTTACCACACAATGCTTTGCAATTGAATATTGAAATTGTAAACAATGTTGAAAGAAGATTGAAAGTAAATTTCCTGAACACCTGAATATATACGTAATTTTATAATCAATAATCACTTTAAATATGGCTTCCGGCAAACCACTTATCAGTACAGGATTTAGTTTTGAAACCCAGGAAGAAACACTTGACATAAAGCCATCCAGTGCCAGGTTAACCATTGGCATTCCTAAAGAAACCGTGCTGCAGGAGAACCGTGTTTCTCTTATTCCCGAAGCTGTGAATGTGCTTGTAAGCAACGGCCATGAAGTGATAATGGAAACCAAAGCCGGCGAAGGAAGCAAGTATTCTGATAATGATTTTAGTGAAGCAGGAGCACACATTGTTGAGAATAAAAAAGAAGTGTATAAAGCGCCGGTGCTTATAAAAAGTGCACCGGTAATGGAAGAAGATGCGCCCTTCATGCAATTAAATCAAACCATCGTTTCGCCTATTAACATCTCTATGCTTAAGAAAGGCCTAGTAGAAAAAATGATGGCGAAAAGAGTTACTGCCTTAGGCTTTGAAATAATAAAAGATGATAGCGGCACATTCCCCATTGTTCGCAGCATGAGTGAAATTGCAGGCAGTGCTGTAATGCTTATTGCAGGCCAGTATTTAAGTACCGCCAGTGATGGCAGGGGTGTGCTGCTGGGTGGTATAAGCGGCATTCCGCCAACAAAAGTTATTATCATCGGTGCTGGTGTGGTGGGTGAATTTGCTACACGCACCGCACTTGCTATGGGTGCATCGGTAAAGGTTTTTGATAATAATGTCTATCGCTTAAAGCGCTTGCAGAATAACCTTGGTGTACGTGTTTGGACGAGTGTTATGGAGCCACGCATTCTTGCCAAACAATTAAAAACCTGCGAAGTTGCTGTTGGTGCATTAACCAATGAAGGTGGCCGTACACCCATTGTTGCTACAGAAGAAATGGTGCAAGCCATGCGGCCCGGCAGTGTAATAATTGATGTAAGCATTGACCGTGGCGGCTGTTTTGAAACGAGTGAAATAACCACGCATGAACACCCAACGTTTGTGAAATATGGCGTAACGCATTATTGCGTGCCTAATATACCAAGTGGTTTTGCCCGTACAGCAAGCCATGCAATAAGCAATGTGCTTATGCCTTTATTACTTTCAGCAGGAGAGGAAGGCGGCCTTGAAGAGATGGCGTGGCATAATTTTAATTTGCGCAACGGTGTGTATTTATATAAAGGCCATCTTACTAATTTTTATATCAGCCAGCGGTTTGATTTAAAATTTACTGATCTGAATTTATTAATTGCAAGTAAAAGATAGCTGCGCCTACTTGTTTCACTTATAACTTCAGTATATTATTGATTATATTTTCTTAACTCGTTAATCAGGTTGTCAACTATTTTGCCTTCTATAACTTCAATGTTCCTGATCTCTTCATGCGCAACCAGGTTTCTTATTTTGATGGCTTCGCTTAAGAAAGCCCGGTTAGTACAAACAATGCACGCAGGCGGATATAATATCGAACTTTAGTATCTGCATAGATCTCGTTACCTGGTTGTAAAAAACATGAATGCATCCGAAAAAGGCGCTTATACAATTGAGATTGTGTAGCTGCGTTTTAAAAGGGGTTCTTTTTTATTAAAAGTTAGATGCCCGCTTCTTTCCAGATGCGGGTATTTTATTTTGTGGTCATTTGCACGTCTCGAATAAAACTTTCTTCCAGCGAAATAATGGTATCAGTGCGTTCAATGCCTTTTATTTTTTGCAGTTCATCGTGTAAAAAAAGTTTAAGCTCGGCAATATCTTTACAAACCACTTCTGCAAACATGCTGTAATTGCCTGTTGTATAATTAAGGCGAACGATTTGCGGAATTTTCTTTAATTCTTTTGCCACAGAATCATACAAAGAACTTTTTTCAAGGTAAATACCAATGAATGCGATCACATCATAACCCAGCAGCTTATGATCTACATGCAGCTTGCTGCCTTTAATTATATTCAACTGCTGCAATTTCTTTATGCGCACATGAATGGTGCCGCCTGAAACAAACAATTTCTTTCCAAGATCAGCATAAGAAATATTTGCGTTTAGCATCATAGCCTGTATAATCTGCAGGTCTAATTTGTCAATATTTAATTCTTTGTTCATAAATGCATATTGATTAGATAAAATCTAACTAAAGTGTAAATTATTGAACCATTTCTATAGTTTTAAAAATTAACTTGAATAATTTCTATTGATTAGCGGAAAATTATAATATTGCATCAGAATATAGTTCTTTACACTGTGGGGTGATGAAATTTGGCAGACATGCCCTCTCGTCTCGGGGGTGGAGATAAAAGGATAAACTGAACATAGAGCCGACGTAACACCAGTTAGGCCGACCGGGGTTGACCACCAGTCTTTGTGTTTGTGCTAACTTCTCCGTGGAGGTTCGATCCCTCCCCCTACAGCTCTTCTACAACATAACCAAGCTTAACTTTTTGTCCGCTTTCATAATCATTAATACGGTTATCTTAGCGGCTTACTTATGATTGATAAGATTCTTATTCTTGATTTTGGAAGCCAATACACACAACTAATTGCACGTGCCGTAAGAGAGGCAAATGTTTTTTGCGAGATCATACCTTATCATCAAAAATTTATTATTGATAAAAATTTAAAAGGTATTATTTTAAGTGGCTCCCCTTTTAGCGTGAATGAATTGAATGCGCCCAATGTTGATGTTCCTTCTTTCATAAAAACAACGCCGGTGTTGGGTGTTTGTTATGGTGCGCAATTAACTGTAAAAGAGTTTGGTGGCAAGGTAGAAAAATCAAACAAAAGAGAATTTGGCAGGGCTAAGCTGCACAAACAACAAGCTGATATTTTATTGAATGATGTAACTGATGAAAGCCAGGTTTGGATGAGCCACAGCGATACCATCACCCAATTGCCCGAAGGCTTTCAATTGCTGGCGACCACAGCAAGTATTCCTGTTGCAGCGTTTAAACAATCACCCGCCAATGGGCAATTGTCGGCGGTTTTTCCGCTTTATGGTTTACAGTTTCATCCCGAAGTATATCATTCAACAGAAGGCAAAAAAATTATAAAGAATTTTTTGGTTGATATATGCGGCTGCAAGCAGGATTGGACGCCGGCTTCATTCATTCATGAGACAGTTGCTGCTTTAAAAAATACAATTGGCAATGCACATGTGATAATGGCTTTAAGCGGAGGCGTTGACAGCACAGTTGCCGCAACATTGATCAGCAGAGCCATTGGTGATCACCTGCATGGAATTTTTGTAGATAATGGTGTATTACGCAAGAATGAATTTGAAACTGTTTTAGAAACATATAACAGGCTTGGCTTAAACGTTACAGGCATTGATGCGAAAGACCTTTTTTATGAAGCATTAAAAGATATAAGCGATCCTGAACTGAAGCGCAAAGCAATCGGCAAAACATTCATTGATGTGTTTCATGATGAAGCTTTAAAAATTGAAGAAGCAACATTCCTGGGACAAGGAACAATCTATCCTGATGTTATTGAAAGCATCAGTGTTCATGGTCCTTCGGTTACTATAAAATCGCATCATAATGTTGGCGGACTTCCTGAACAAATGCATCTTAAATTAATTGAGCCTTTACGTTTTTTGTTTAAAGATGAAGTAAGAAAAGTAGGCCTGGAATTGGGTATTCCTGATGAGATGGTTCATCGTCATCCGTTCCCCGGTCCTGGTTTAGCAATAAGGATTTTAAGTGATGTAACTGAAGAGAAAGTGCAGTTGCTACAAAAAGCCGATGACATTTTTATCAGCGCTTTAAAAGAAAAGAAATTATACGAAGCAGTGTGGCAGGCAGCCGCAATTTTATTGCCGGTAAAAAGTGTTGGTGTGATGGGAGATGAGCGTACGTATGAATATACAGTTGCATTGCGTGCCGTAACATCTGTTGATGGAATGACGGCAGACTGGGCGCATCTGCCTTATGATTTCCTGGCGCATGTATCAAGCGAAATTATTAATAACATACGCGGTATAAACAGAGTAGTATATGATATAAGCAGCAAACCGCCTGCTACTATTGAATGGGAATAAATAATGATTTGCCATAAACATCTTATGCGTTTAATAAAACAAAAAATTTTAGTTCTTCTTATTTCATGCTGCTTATTTATAAAAGCATTTGCTGCAGATACAACCCATGCGCCAGTGCGTATTGCAGTGCTGATGCCTTTATATTTAGACTCCGCATTTACTGGTAACACTTATAATTTAAGCAACACAAAAATCCCCCAATACTTTTTATCCGGGCTTGAATTTTATAACGGTGTTATGATGGCCGTAGATTCATTGCAAAAAGAAAATGCAAACATTGAAGTCTGGATTTATGACACACATAAGCAAGGAACATCTATACAGCAACTTACTGCAGCAATGCAGCCTTTAAATTTCTCAATGATCATCGCTGTTTTTTCTTCCTTAACAGAACAAAAGCTTATATCAGATTTTTCAGGCATCAATAGCATACCTGTAATTTCAGCAACATATCCAACAGACGCATATCTTAATTACAATCCTTTTTTTATAATGCTTAATCCAACCTGGAAAACGCATGTGGATGCTATCTATGATTATCTGTCAAAAAATTATAAAAATCAAAAGCTCATATATTTTACAAAAACCGGAGCGCTTGAAGACAAAATAAGCGCAGAATTTAAATTGCTTGACTCAAATCATAATTTGAATTTTTCAAACATAATTCTGAATGATAATTTTTCTGATGAAGATGTTTTAAAACATCTCGACAGTACAAAACAAAACGTACTTGTTAGCGGAAGCCTGAATGAAAACTTTGGCAGAGCACTTATAAAAACATTGAATGATAATGGTGATTCCTATCATACAACTATCACAGGAATGCCAACATGGAACGGCATGAGCGGCACAACAGGCAGCAGTTCTGATAAAATTCAAATAATCATTTCATCACCTTATGATTACCTGCAATCAACATCTTTATTAAACCATATATCCAACCAGTATAAATCGCTTTATTATGCAAAGCCGGCGGATATGATGTTTAAAGGATATGAAAGCATGTATCATTTCACCAAATTATTATTACAGCACCCTGATGATTTTATAAACAATGTTTCAGATTCATCTTATAAAGTTTTTAATGATTATAAGGTTGAACCTGTAAGACTTTCCAACACATCTTTTATACCTGACTATTTAGAAAATAAAAAGATCTATTTCATAAAGATCGTTAACGGAGAAGTTCAATCTGTTCAATAAGAAATCTGTTGAACTTAATTTTCCACTAATAAATTGCTGATTTGTATAACATGGTGCTTGCAGTATGTTTAATTTGCAAAAAGCTTAAGCACTATTATGAACTATTTAATCAGAGATGCAACAATCGTAAATGAAAATAAAATTTTTCAAAGTGATGTATTAATCAAAGATGAAAGAATTGAAAAGATTGCACCAAAGATCAATATTAAATACGCTGCAAAAGAAATTGATGCAACAGGCTTATTTTTATTTCCCGGCGTAATTGATGACCAGGTGCATTTTCGTGAGCCGGGCTTAACACATAAAGCAACTATTTATACTGAATCAAAAGCTGCGGTTGCAGGTGGCGTAACCAGTTTTATGGAAATGCCCAACACAAAACCACCTGCGTTTACACAACAATTATTAGAAGATAAATACAACATTGCAAAGCATACATCACTGGCCAATTATTCTTTTTTTATGGGTACCAGCAACAATAATTATGATGATGTTATGCGTTGCAATGAAAAGCGAAAAGATATTTGCGGCGTAAAAATTTTTATGGGTTCATCAACCGGAAATTTACTGGTTGATAACCCGCTGGCTTTGGATAAAATTTTTGCAAATTCAGAATTATTAATTGCCACGCATTGTGAAGATGAAAAAATTATCAAAGAAAATTATGCAAAGCTAAAAGCAGAAAAAGGTATCCTCGAAGCATCCGATCATCCAATTATAAGAAATGAAGAGGCCTGTTTTGAATCTTCTTTCCGAGCAATTCAGTATGCAAAAAAATATGGAAGCCGCTTACATATTTTACACATCAGTACAGAAAAAGAGTTACAATTGTTTACTAACTTAATCCCTTTAAAAGAAAAAAAGATAACGGCTGAAGTTTGCGTGCATCACTTACATTTTACAAGTGATGATTATGAACGTTTAGATAATTTAATTAAATGTAACCCTGCAATAAAATCACCAAACAATAAAACGGCATTATGGAATGCTTTGCTTGATGACAGGCTTGATGTGATTGCAACAGATCATGCACCACATACATGGGAAGAAAAAAATGAACCTTATGAACAGGCACATGCAGGTTTGCCGTTGGTTCAGCATTCGTTAATGTTGATGTTGTATTATTATAAAGATGGAAAAATAACACTTGAAAAAATTGCGGAAAAAATGAGCCATGCAGTTGCAACCTGTTTTGAAATTGAAGACAGAGGCTTTATCAGGGAAGGTTATTTTGCTGATATGGTATTAATTGATTTGCATAAATCATTCAAAGTAAGTAAAGACAATATTTTATATAAATGCGGATGGAGCCCACTTAAAGATTTCAATTTTCCTTCTTCGCTTACGCATACATTTATAAATGGCAATTTGGTTTATGAAAATGGCACGTTTGATGAATCTAATAAAGGAATGCGCCTTAAATTTAACAGGTAAAATTACCAGCCATTAGGAATTGGGTTTATGCAGATTGATAAAACAACGCTATATGATCTTTCAATCCTTGATTACAACGTAGAGCAATCGTTGGTACATCATCTTGACTTTTGTAAAACCAATAACGGCAAAGTATGGCTGGAGCATTATCTTAAAACACCACTTCAATCTGTAAAAGAAATAAATGAACGCCAACAAATACTTCAGCATATAATTACTGAACATGATTCATGGCCTGAAGCAATTTCTAATGGGTCTGTTTTAATGATTGAAAAGTTTTATGAATCGCAGCTTGCCGATATTCCATCAACATCAAACACAATAAATGCATCAGCGTTTAAAATTTTAAATGCATCTGATTATTCATTGATCGCTTTTTCAATAACACATTTTATAAATCTTTTGCAGGGAATGGCTTCAATCTATAACCTGTTCAATAAAGAAAATAATCCGGCTGCTTTAGATGTGTTGCTGCAACGCATTGGTTTATTGCTGGCTAAACCAGTTGTGCAACAAATGATTCAGCATAAAAAAATAAAAAAACTTTCGGTTACACAAACATTGCAGTTTGGCTATTTTGTTCGTAATAATTATAAAGATGAAGCAAGAGAGCTGGTTGAAATTTATAGCAGGCTTGATGCATTGTACAGCATGGCAACTGCCTGCATGCGTTACCGGTATACTTTTCCGCAGTTTACAAGCACTGGGCTTCCACATTTTGAAACAGAAGCGCTGTATCATCCATTATTACAAACACCGGTTGCTTATAGCATCGTTTTAGATCAGCATGAAAATTTCTTATTTCTCACTGGTGCAAACATGGCCGGCAAAAGCACTTTCATAAAAGCGGTTGGCGTGGCAACATATCTTGCACATTTGGGTATGGCTGTGCCTGCTAAAAAATTGCAGCTAAGTTTTTTTGATGGATTGATCAGCAACATTCATGTTATTGACAACATAGTAAAAGGTGAAAGTTATTTTTTTAACGAAGTGCAACGCATACGTAACACCATTGAGCAAATAACAAATGGTAAAATCTGGCTTGTATTGATTGATGAATTATTTAAAGGCACTAATGTAGAAGACGCGATGAAGTGCAGCACGACTGTAATTGAAGGATTGCGTAAAGTAGATAATGCGTTATTTATTCTCTCAACGCATTTGTATGAAATTGGTGAAGGCTTAAAGCAATATTCAAATATTCAGTTCAGGTACTTTGAAACTGAAGTAAAAGATGAACAGCTTTATTTTAATTATGTTTTGAAAGAAGGTATCAGCAACGACAGGCTTGGTTACCTGATTTTAAAGAAAGAAGGTGTTGTTGATATGTTGAAGAAACTATAATCGCATCTTTATAAAAACAAAAGGCAAAAACCATTTTGATTTTGCCTTAAAGTATTAATGAATAATATTAGTTCTGTAGTACCATTTGTTTTGTATCAATCAATCTTCCATCTACCCATAAAGAATAATTATAACTGCCTGCTGCTAAAGAAGAAGCACCAATGTTTACTGATCTTCTGCCTGTGCCTGAAACATTCACTTGTTTTAAAATCTTTCCGGCATAATCTGTAATAATTATTTGTGCTGATGAAAACTTCGCCGGTAAATTATAAGATATGGTTGTTGTGTTTTTGTAGGGATTAGGTGCGTTTTGCAATAAAGCTGCAGCGCTTAAAGTTGCGGTTTGAACACCTGATACATTAGTTCCGCTTAGTTTAGTTTCAATTAAATTTTTTAGTTGATTTATTTCATCTTGCTGTTGCTGATTTATTTGTTTGAGTTGATCAATTGATTGTTGTTGTTCCTGCATACCTTTAATTAATAATGGAATAAACTCGGTATAGTTGAGTGCCTTAAAATCCATTAGTTCACTCTTTGCGGTTTTTTCAAAGCTTGCCTTTTGGTTTGGATGTTTTGAATCAAAAGCAGGCCGTTGTGTTGTTGCAGCGGCAACATCAAACTTTGAGTTTTTTACAAGTGTAGGTAATATTTTTTCTACATCCTGTGCTATTAACCCGTAGTGTTGCCCTTGTGGCAATTTCATTAGTTTGTAATTATTATCCTGGCGAAACTGATATGTTTTCGGATGCAGCTGGCTGATAATACTTATCGCATTCGAAACATCTTGTATGTTTTGCTTTAATTGTTCATCAGAGCCGGTATAAACGCCCGTTGTGTAAACACTGCCATCAAAATAGCCTGCATAAGATTTGGTATTTTTAGTAGTACCATATATTCCATAAGTTGAATCAGAAAAACCTGCAACACCAGGACCCCATGCACCAACAGAATATATAGAACTGCTGAATGCAATACTTGGAAAAAGATCGTTAGTAGTACTGTAAATAGAATTGCCAAATGATTGAGCATAAATAGCACCATCGCCTCCGGTTACTGTTAAAGCACCTGCAGTTCCGCCTTGAATTAACATACCGGCATCGCTTGGAACAGTAATAGTAAACCCATCACCGTCATTATACATAGTTGTAGCACCAGCACCGCCAGGGAAACTTAAAGC
>CAZZXW010000062.1:0-12718 GCA_964658095.1 uncultured Parafilimonas sp.
GTTTTTGACAATGAGCAACCTGTCATTTAATTTATTAAAAACTGGCTTATTGAAATCTTTCCAAAAGCCTAATATAACTTCATTAAAAACTTTATCGTTTTCTGAAAATACAAGTGTGTGTTTTGCCTGAATCAATAAATTATGAATGCCAAACTTTGATTTTGCAATGACAAGTAAATCGTCCGTTTCCCAATCTCTATTTGCACTTTGCAAGACTATTTCTTCAATCTCGTTTTGAGGTAAGCAAGGTGCGTTACCTCGAATTGCCATTGTTGTAACAAAGGCTGCCTGTATGTATTGTTCAAAGTTGGTGCCGCCACCTCCTGTTTGAAAAACCGTAGCTCCACTCATTGTACTTTTCATTAACTCACTTCAATAATTCTAATATTAAGAATTTATAAAAATACAAAATGAATTATCTTAATGCTGCCGTTAATAGGCCAGGATATCTGATTTATATTCAGCACCATGTACGATAATTTTACAATTTAAACTACTATGGAAAAAAAAGAACAACCAAAGCGTGACGAAAAAGGTGATGTGAAATTTGATATGGGAGAAGTTGATTGGAAAAAGATTAGGCAATCTGAATACACTTATGTATTTCGTTACTATGATGAAAAGAAAAACTATTATTTTCCTTATTTCGGTCTCTTTAGCTCAGCCGATGAAAGAATGGCTGAGGCTAAAAAAGATGCAGAATTTTTTGAAACAAAATTATATTTGACTCCAGACCATCCGCCTTATGATTTTTTTATACATTATCATAATAGTCAATTGCAAATGCGTGTGGAATTCTTTAAAGAAGTGTTTGAAGAAAGAGCTTTTTTAGAAGGATATCAACCCAGCCATAAATACTACAAGATCATACTTAAGAAATCTAAGTACAATGAAATAATTAACTGTATTAACGATTATTGCCTGTTACCGATTCGCGATTTATTGTTTGAAGTTATTGCTATAGCACAACACAAGTATGTGGAAACGGTGGCTTATTGGGAAAAACCAGAAATGCAAAAACTAATTAATACTGCAGAAAAGGAAACACAAAAAGCTATTGAAGTTGTTGGCAAATTGGATACAACAGCTTGGGAACGTGGAGAACAAGGCGCAAAACCTCCTCCGGAATTGAAATATATCAACTTCGTATTTAATGATGGTGCAGTAAGAATCGAGCACAATTGGATAGCGCGAGAGTTTATTGAACATTTCAAAAAGTACTATGAAAGCTTGCATTATAAAGATTGGAGAATGGATTTGGAGCGTTACCCAGATCGCTTTGAAGAAAATATAAAGCAACAACAGTTTAAATATAAACTCGCAAAATCGTTTTACAACCTGCTTACTAAAACAGGTTTTTTTAAGGTCTCAAAACAACAACCGACACCAAACCATTTAATGAATTGCATAACAAAGCTGATTGAATTTTGTCTAATACCAGTTGCAGATACAGATGAGTTGGATGAAGTAAAAATTAAAATAATCCGAAACTGGATAAAAAGAAACGAGCTGCAGCCCGCTGTGACGTATGCAGAAATTCCTGCGGACAAAAAAAGATTGCTTAAATATTTTGAAAAAGATTTGATTAATATAACGGATGATATAAAGAGGGCTGACGCGATTTCTATCGCATATTATCTAAGCCAGCGATTCAAGATGGATCACCTGTTCAATGACTTTGTTCATATCGCACAGGCGTTAAGAGAATATACATCACATATAGGTCATCAAATGATTGGGGAAGGAAGACCCTTTGAGCCTGCTTTCCCTGAATTTGTAGCATTTAGTGAATTAGTTAATGGTTTAAAAAACCAAAAAAGAATCAGTTCTTTAAAATATAAATTTGAGGATAATGAAAAAGAATATGAGTTAACGCAGCGGTTGCCTTTGTATTTAATTGAGGAAGCAATGAAAGATTATTCGGAAGAACAGCAAGTTGAATTTGATACTGAACCTGTAAAAACAACGATTATAAAACCTAAACCAGGCACTTACCAAATTCAAAAAGCTAATCAGTTCGCCGAACCTGAAGAAAGGTTTATGGTGCGCTTTGTAAAAGCATTTTATGATTACCTTCTTGCTGAAGCGCCACCAACAAATGAATGGGATTTGATGCCATCTGAAAGATATTATGCACTTATAGCAAACATGCTTCAAGGCACCTGGTTTTTTTACCATAAAATGCATTCCGAAGACTTCATTATAAAAAAGGTAAAGCAGTGGCATCAAATGGCAATAAATGCATAGAAAGTGTTTGCTTCTTATAGCGTTAAGTATATGAAACACAGCAGGAACAAAGAGGCTTAAAAACAGCGAATCTTTGTTCCTGTTTGAGTTATTGTTTTGCTACAATTTTGTATTCGAATCAAATAAAATTTTACAAATGTGTTTAGCTAATAACAAGTCAGAGCAGTTAGACATTCGCTTTTTAGGAATGAAATTTAACAGCGTAAATCCTGGGAAAAAAACAATTATTATCCTATTAATATTATTGGTATTTTTTCTGATTTCGATGGTTTTATTAAAATCTTATGTTTCGCCAATTGTGACAACGCTTGGCAGTGCAAAAGCTATCATTAAAGGTGTATCAAAAGCATCAGTTTTAAAGAAATTGATTTTTGATAAATCGCCGTAAAAGATGTATAGGTGAAGGTATGTTTCATGAAAGAATTTTCTCGCAGGTTATGAAAAAATTACTGGTTATTATTCATTTTCGATATCAGTGTTTTCTAATAATAATTTAAGCAAATCATCAGGAGCTAAATAATTGCATAATTGATTTCCTTGTTCATCAAACCAATCGAAATAGTCGAGACAATATTTCCAATCTTTAAAATTAGTTAATAAATGCGCAGACACAGGTTTTTTCTGTTGTTTTGGAAGGTTAAAACGAATCTTTCAAAAATTCTCAATCCTTTCATCGCATTTAAGATATTACTCAACGCTCTTAGATAAATTTTTCCTTGTCCCTTAATTTTTACTTTTTTCCTTAAATCAGGCTCGGTAAAAATTTTACTGCCATACTTAACAACTTCAATCAATGCAACGACATTATTAAAAACTGGATCTTTTTTTTGTGCCTTGTTGTTGGTCCACCCATTATGGCTTCTTTTCAACCATTCGCGAATTAATATATCAGCCATTTCTTCATCAGCAACTATGAAATGAAAGTGCGGATTATAAGTTTTCTTAATTGGATTAAAATTGCTTTCTAAAGATCTAATTCCAATTAGCTTAATACCTTTTCCGCGTTGATGTTTCTTTCTTTGCATCTCAATAATTTTATGTAATTCTGAAATCATTGACTGCATGACACCTTTCAGCTTGTATCTGGGTACAGCTTTGACGGTGAGTGTAACCATATACGGCTGTTTCCATTTCTGCATTACCGGTAAATAACGGTTGATTATATCAGCTTTACGTATAGCGCAACATATAGTGCAAAATCTATTTTTACAATAAGTGCCGTAGATTCTGCCGTTTGCAGTATAAACATGGTTTTGACAATGAAAGGTATTCCATAAGCTATCTAAAGATATTAGTGAGTTTTCTCTATAAGAATTAATAAGTCCTATAACATTTTTCTGGGTTATTAATTTTCTTTTTCCTTTACCTTTTAAAAATCTTTGGTTTCCTAAATCACTTCCCTTGCCTTGAACTACAACTGTCTTTTGAAAATCATAAGTTGTCCCGTTTTCTGCTAATTTATTGAGAGATCTTTGTGAAGAGTAAATAGAATTATGTTTATTCATCTTACTTCACTTTAGACTTTATGTAACTATTTGCTTCAGTAGCAATTTCAGAATTTGTTCTTTTACGCCCCGCCTTTATCCATTCAGTTAATTCTTGCTTACTGAAATAAAGTCTTTTACCTTTTTTGGAAACTGGGATTTCTGATTTGCTTACTAAGCCGTAGATTGTAGGAACTGATAAGCAGATAAATTCTGCGGCTTGTTGGATTGTAAAAAGATTGTCTTCTTTTTGTTGTATGTCATTACTTTTTTGTTGTAATATCTTTTCAATGCCTTCAACTTTATTATATAAATCAGCTATTACTTTAGGTAGTTGCTCGAATGTTATTGTTTCCATTGTTGATATAATTATCATGCAATGGTGAAGAGGATTATTAGGGGCAACAATAAAGGAGTACTCCCTATTTTAGGTTTTGGTAATCAATTATTACTTGTTGTTTGTATTTATGCGCTGTATATCGGATTTTACTTTCATGGGAAATTTCACTTAAAGTATTTATGTTTCCCTTTACTGCTCTGCCTTCTTTATCTGAACTAAACAATTTAGAAATTTCTTTGTATAGTTGATATTTAACAGGGAAAAATTCTTCAGCTAAGTAATCCAAGAAACCTAAATAATTAAACATTGCTATACCGTATGGAAGTCCTTTAGAAGATATTAAGTAAACTAATTCATTTTGTTGTTTATCCTGAAGCAATTTAACGAGGTTTAAATCAAAAAAATTAAAGTCATTTAATAAGGTTTTTAATTTTTCAGTTCTGGTATCGGGTAAATTTCGAGTTTTCGCAAAATGGTTTTCACTGTTTGTTTCAAAAGGCATATCCAAGCTTTTTAAATACTCATAAAACTTTGCAATGCCTTCAACTCTTATAAAATTTGAATCACCCGCTCCAATGTTTACTCGGCAATTTGGGCTGTTTGTTTTTGAAAAATCTTTTTCTCCATTTACTATTATTTTCTGATACAATTTTCTAATATCTGAAATTTCAATACTGTTTAATTTTCGTGGACCATAAAATAAAACTTTTTCACCTTTGTAGTTAGGATTAAACCCTCCGGCTGCCGCAAGTAGTTTTGAAAAATCAGGCCATTCCACAGATGGCATTATAATTTCTTCCAATGGATATATTACATTAGAGAGTACATGAATTTGTAGTCTTTCGGTGAATAACAATTTCTCATACAAATCAATTTCCGTTTTAATTAATCTCTCCTTTGCTTCGCTTTGATTATATCTTTTTTGAAAAACCGAAACATATTGTAGAAATTCTTTTTCAATCTTTTCAAAATAAATTTCTTTACGTCGGACTTCAATTTTTGCAAACTCAGTTGAGGATAACACGTAGTAATAAAATTTATCAGACAATCCATGCACTAAGTGTTTGCCAACACTATCTATTAAATCGCCATTTTCCCAATCTTCTAAAAAAAGTTCATGAACTTCAATTTCCTCTGATAGATTGGTTTTAGGATTTATCCATGTTTCAAAATAAGATTTCATTAATGAATTGTTTTTTCAATTCAGAATACACGATTTTTCTACTTCGTTTTGGTATTGGTGGATTGAATGAATACTCATGTTCTATAAATCTAAAATAATTTTATTAGCAGCTTCGCGTTTTGTTTGATCTACAATCTTTGCGTAAATCTGAGTTGTTTTTAGTTCACGGTGTCCCAGCATTTTTGAAACTGTATAAATATCGGTTCCTTTCGATAATTGTAGTGTAGCAAACGTGTGCCGGAAACAATGAAAGGTAATATCTTTTGTTATTCCTGCAGCACCAATCCACTGGTAAAGATGTTTATTTTCGTATGCTGAATATGTAAGTCCTTCAAAAACTTTATCTGTGGACTGTTTAGGCTTACCCAGTAAATGGCAAGCCTGTTTTGAAATTGGTAATACCTCAACACCTTTTGTTTTCTGTTGCGTGAAATGTATTGAACAACCGTTTTCAACGCTATAATGTATTTCGCCCCAAACCAACTTTTTAATATCTGAAAATCTTAAGCCTGTAAGTGCGGAAAACAATGCAGCACGTTTAAGTAATGGATTGTTACATTCTGTTTTTACAAGACTGTTAAGTTCCTCAATAGTTAGAAAGTTTCGTTGTGTTTCTGCGTGTTTGATCGGCTCAACTTTTAAGTTTAGGTCTGTTTGCAGGTAACCATCTTTATAAGCTTGTTTTAAAGCCGCTTTAAATTTATTGAAATACGATACAGCCGAATTTTGAGAAAGTGTTGTTTTTTTACTCCTATTGCTTTTAGTAGTTAACAGGTATTCTTTAAAGTCATTGCAAAAACTTTCATTCAAGTCTGTAAACTTTAAAATGCCGCCGGTAATTTGTTGAAGATAATTATAAGCAGAAACCCAGTTATCATGGTTAGATGCTTTACGCTTATCAGCTAACTTTTTAAAATACTCAACAAAATCCTGTTTCCCTTTTTCTGTTTTTTTTATCTGTTCTAATTCATAGCCTGTATAAACTTCGGGTTTATTCAAATGATTTTCTCTTTTCTGTCTTATGCATTGTGCAAGCTGTAAGTTTTCTTTGTTATGCTGTTTGTCAATAGGGTTTCTTGCTTTGTCAAAAATATACAGTCCTAAAAACTCCCTTCGTGTTGAGTCACCTGTTTCAGGATGCGATATTGCTGGGTAAAAATCCAAGTATAGGCTTTGCCTGTTACCTGAAATTTTCTTTTGTCTTAGTTTGACTTTTATTGCCATTATCTTTATGTTAGTTGATTTATTGAAATAGTTTATCAATTTCTGAACGCTTAACCCTTGTTATTCTTTGCCCTAAATTCACGGCTTTAATTGTTCCACAATCAATATAATAATATGCTGAACTAATGGAACAGTTAAGTAACTGAGCAACTTCTTTGACTGTTAAAAACTCTTTTGTTTTGAGTTGTTCAATAGGCAGGTTTTTAATGAACTGAGTTTGCTTATCGCTTTTCTCAACCTTCGCCGCTCTTACCTTGGCTTTATAATCCATGCTATTGCAACGATGTGAACAATACATTGTTTTGGTGGTTCGTGCTATAAAGTCATTGCCGCAGTTTTTACAGGTTCTTTGTATATGAATATTTGAACTCATTAAGTAGTATTAAATAGCATTAAGTATATTTAAGTACAATTAGGTTCAAAATAAAAAGGGTCTTACCCTCAATTTTGTACCTCAATGTCCCAAGGTACAAATAAGATACAAATTTATGCTTAAAAACTTACAACAAAGCAAAACAAACAAATAGTTTCCGCAATAAAAAAAGCCTTATTTACAAAGCATTATGCTGGTATTATATATGTTTTGCAGCTTTTTATTTTTATCAGTTACTTTCCGATACAGAACTTACTGAAAATATAATCAAGCTGATCTTCATTTGTTATTTGCCCTGTGATCTCTCCTAAATAATGCAAACACTGACGAATATCCAATGCAATTAGATCACCCGGAATTATATCCTCCAGGCCTTTGCGTATATCAATAAATGCATCGTTTACTTTTTGCAGCGCTTCATAATGCCGGGCGTTAGTAATAATAATATTTTCAGTTTGAAGCGTGCCGCTTACAACTTTTTCAACTAGTTGTTTTTTTAAAATGTTTACATGCGTATGTTCTTTGGCTGAAATAAATAAAATATCAATGCCTTCAAATTTTTGTATCAGATTATCTGCATTCATTAAATCAAGCTTGTTACCAATCAATATAAATTTTTTATTTGCTGATAACAATTGCTGTTGCTCTATTAATAGAGTTTCTTTTGTTTCGTGTGCACAATCAAACAAATAAATTACAATATCTGCAGTGTGCATTTTTTCTAAACTTTTTTCAACGCCAATGCTTTCAACTTCGTCATTACTTATTCTTATTCCTGCTGTATCAATTAACCTGAATAAAACACCATCAATGTTAATCACTTCTTCAATTGTATCTCTTGTAGTGCCCGCAATCTCACTAACAATTGCACGATTCTCGTTTAATAGAGTATTTAATAAAGTTGATTTTCCAGCATTTGGCTTACCAATAATTGCAACCTGCACACCATTACGTATAACATTTCCAAGCTTAAAAGTTTCTAATAAATTTTTTGTTGATTGCTCTGCTTCTGTAATTAAATTATATAACTGCGCTCTATCAGCAAACTCAACATCTTCCTGTGAAAAATCGAGTTCTAATTCTATAAGTGCAGAAAATTTTAAAAGCTCTTCACGCAATTTTTTTAAAGCATTGGAAAAACCGCCACGCATGTTTTGCAAAGCTGTTTTATGACTGGCTTCTGTGTTGCTGGCAATTAAATCAGCAACAGCTTCTGCCTGCGTTAAATCTAATTTTCCGTTTAAAAAAGCACGCTGTGTAAATTCTCCCGGCTTTGCTAACCTTGCTCCTTTTTCAATACATACATCAATAATTTTATGTTGAATTAATGATGAACCATGACAGGAAATTTCAACAACATCTTCACCAGTGTAAGACTTTGGATTTTTAAACAGGCCAATAACAACTTCATCAATCACCTCATTTTTATTTTCAATAATACCAACATGTAAAGTATGTGATGGCTGCGCAGCAATATCTTTATTAATAAAAATTGAATTGGCAATTTCAATTGCTTTACTGCCGCTTAAACGCAAAACACCTATTGCACCAATACCGGGTGGTGTTGCAATTGCTATTATAGTATCATTAAAATCTGTAAACGGCTGCATCATCAAAAATAATATCAAACATTGATTAGCTTATTAATAAAAAGACATTGCGTTTGCAGCGGCTTCTTAAGAATTTAATTCAAGTCTTTAATCATAACATAAAAAACCCGGTTTATGAAAACCGGGAATTAGAATAGTTCAACAGAATAAATTTCACGTAACAAATACGCAAATAAATATTATGGTGTTCCTCTGCCGCCAATAATTGCAAGCAGTAAAGAAACAACAGCAAGCACTATTAAAATATGAATTAAGCCGGTGGCGCTATAAACAAATACACCAAGCAGCCATCCTATAATAAGGATTACAGCAATTACATAAAGAATACTTCTCATGTTTTTTGTTTTAAAGTTTACAATACTTTAAGATGTTAAAAATAATGCCAGTTTAATAGCAACGTGAATAATTATTCTATCAGTGATTTATAAACTTGTATTCCCACTGAATGCCGGTACTTTTAAAGGAAGGGAAATATTAAAGGTGCTGAATTTTCCGACTTCAGAATTTACTTCAATTGCACCGCCATGCGCCTGTATAATATTTAATGTTGAGGCTAACCCCAGCCCTATTCCATTGCGCTTTGAAGTATAATAAGGTTCAAATAAACGAGGCAGCTTTTCTTCACTTATACCATTGCCATTATCTGTTATTTCAATTAATACTTGTTCTTCATCTTTTTTTAAGGTTACCGATATTTTACCATGATCATGCTCTATGGCCTCAACAGCATTTACTAAAATATTTAAAAGTGCAAGTACCAGTTTTTCTGCATCACAAAAAACTATGATCAGTTCTTTAGGATAATCAACCTCAAGATTTATATGTTTAAGCTGCATCCTGTCTTCTGATATGTTTACAATTTCATCTATAACAGATTGCAGTGTTGATTCTTTCATCTGCATTTCAGAAGGCCTCGAGCTGTTTAGCAACTCTTTTATAAGCTCATTTATGCGATTACTGTTGCGGCTTATAATATCAATATAAAGGCTGCTTTCTTCAGGCAATGATAAAGAACGTAAGTGCTCTGAAGAAAGATTAATGTTATTTATAGGATTTCTTACTTCATGCGCCAGTGTTCTTACAAGCCTGCCTGTAGCAGCTAATTTTTCAGCGCGTAAAGCGGTACGTTCCGCTTTTTTAATTAAAGTTATATCATGCAAAATTCCCTGGTAATAAACTTTACCATTACTTTTTTCTTTGGTGGCTGATATAATGCATTGCTTTGATTCATTATTTTTATAACGCATTTCAGCCAGCCAGTCTTCTATAAAACCTTTACGCTTCAACTCGTCATTCATCTTTTTTGAAACATGTTTGTCTGCCACCAACTCACTCAATTTAATATCAAGCAAATCATTTTCATTACAGGCACACAGCTTACCAAAAGCTGCATTCACTTCAACTAAAGCAAGTTTTTCATCAGCCACAAAAAGTGCATCGCTTGACTTATCAAAAATGTTCCTGTATTTTCTTTCTTTTGCTTTTATTTCATTCAATGTTTTAGCCCTGTCAATAGAATAGCGGATTGAACGTTCCAGCTTTTCACTGCTTAGTTCAGACTTTACGAGGTAATCAAATACGCCAAGCTTCATAGCCTCTTCATCAATATTAATATCACCTTTGCCGGTAAGCAAAATAAACGGCGCCTCTGCATCAAGCGTTATTGCTTCTTTGATAAGATCAATCCCGGTTTTTGCACCAAGCCGATAATCTACAAGGTAAACATCATGCTTACCACTTTTTATTTCATCTAAGGCTTTTTTATAATTGTAACACCAATCTATAATAAAATTTCTACCGGAAATATTTTTTAGATAGTCGCTTGTTATAAAGTAATCATCTTCATCATCGTCAATTATCAGCAGGTTTATATGAGGCATCATATTCACTTGTTACTTTATTTAATTTATATTGGCTAATTACTGTAAACTGTTTATTTGTTATTCATAAGCTGGTATTCCTTTATCTTATTGTATAAAGTTTTCCTGTCAATTTTCATAAGTTTTGCTGCTTTGCTTTTATTAAAGTTTACCTGTTTTAAGGCTGCAAGAATGGTTTCATATTCAGCGTCTATACTGGCAGATTTAAGATTTAAATTTCCATCACGGCTTTTAATATTATTGACATTGTTTTGTTGAGGAGCTGCCTGCACAGTTTCTTTTACTTCTTCAACCTGTGGAGATGATTGAGAAGGTATCAACTCGTTTAACTTTTCATAATTCGTAATTTCAAACGGAAGGCTTTTTAATTCAACCGTATCACCATCAGATAACAACACGGCACGCTTAACTACGTTCCTTAACTCCCGCAGGTTACCATACCATACATATTTTGCGAATGCCTGCAACACATCTTTTGAAAAACCTTTTACATTTTTTTCAAGCTCTTTGTTTGTTACATCAAGAAAGTGATTTGCAAAATGTATGATATCTTCCCTACGTTCACGCAATGGCGGAATTTCAATACTAAATTCATTGAAGCGATGATAAAGATCTTCCCTGAACTTGCCGGCTTTTGTCGCATTCCATAATTTTTCATTGCTGGCAACAAGTATTCTAACATCAAGCTCTATATCTTTTGTTCCGCCAACACGGCGCATTTTTCTTTCCTGCACAACACGCAGCAGCGATACCTGTACCTCATAAGAAAGGTTCGCAATTTCATCAAGAAAAATAGTACCTCCGTTTGCAATTTCAAAGCTGCCTACCTTTTGATTTAATGCACCTGTAAAAGATCCTTTTTCGTGACCAAACAATTCACTCGCTGCAAGATCTTTACTTAAAGCGCCGCAATCAATAGCTACAAATGGTTCTTTTGCACGTTTGCTGTGCCTGTGTATTTCATTTGCAATTGCTTCTTTACCGCTGCCTGTTTCACCATAAATGATAATACTGTAATTAGTAGGCGCAACCAGCGTTATTTGTTTTAGTATCTGCTGAAAAGCTTCACTGCTGCCAATTACATAATCATTAGCCATTACAAAATCCGGTTGTTCTGTAGCAGTATTTTGCACCGTTTCTTTTTTCTCTGTCGCAGGAGCTACACTAACCTTAGCAGTTGTTTTGTTTGCCAAAGCCTGCTTTATAGTGGTTAATATTTCATCAGGAAATAATGGCTTGGTTATATAATCATAAGCGCCGTGCCGCATAATATCAACAGCACTTTTCACATCGCTGTACCCGGTAATAATTAAGAAAGGAAGATCAGGATTTGAAGACTTCATTTTCTTAAGTATTTCAAGCCCGCTTATATCTTCCAGCCTTAAATCGCACAATACAATATCAGGCTTGTTTTCTTCATACCAGGCTAATGCTTTTTTGCCGTTGGTAAAATCAATGACTTCATAATTATTTCTTTCCAAAAATTTCTTTAAAAGAAGACACATATCACGGTCATCATCTATCACTAAAACTTTAGTCATGCAATTTTTTCTTTGTTGTGGTTATTGTTTAAGTTAATGGCGATTAATACTTGCAAGTAAAAGACCAAGAATATTTCGCTTGTATCTGCAACTATCGAATTATTTTAAATAAATAAAAAATAAAATTGTGGAACTATATCTACGAATTAATCAACTTTAATCAAATACATCTCAAAATCAAACAATTAAGTTGAAACAAAACTTTGGAACCTTTTAAGTTAATTTTTTTTAGTGGCATAAATTATGTCTTAATACTAGTGATTAACATAAGTTGATTAGTACAATGCAAATTTAATAGGTGAGAAAAGTATTAATTATAGACGACGAAATAGACTTATGCATTCTTTTAAAAAACTTTTTAACGCGAAGGCATTTTGAAGTAGAAACCTCACATAAATTAGGTGATGGCATAAAACAGGCAATGGAATTTTGTCCTGATATAATTTTCCTTGATAACAATTTACCTGACTCACAAGGATGGAATAAAGCCGAATGGTTTTTAGATGAATTGCCTGCTGTATGCATTTATCTTATCAGCGCTTTTAAAACTTCTGCTGCTTTGCCTGTTAATCCTAGATTAAAAATTTTAGAAAAGCCTTTATCGCTTAAGCTGATTGAAAAACTAATCTCCTGAAGCATCTTGTATGATGTTGTATGAATGAACTTGATCTATCTCATAAAGAATTTACCCAATTAGTAAAAGATTATGCTCATGCTGCAGAAGTTGCAAGCCTTATATATGTAAGTGATAAAGAGCATGGTATCATCAGGATAAAAAAAGGAAAAAATTTTTCTTATAAATACAAGGATGCAACCTTAAAAGAAAAGGATAAATT
>CAZZXW010000063.1:0-9688 GCA_964658095.1 uncultured Parafilimonas sp.
AAAAGAAATATTTAAAGAAGTGCTGTACGCTAAAACAGTGTCAAGAGAATTATTATCCGCAGCGCTATGCGGTTTTGTGCTACTTTGCTTAATCAGCACATTTTTATTTTTTCAAATCAACATAGAATTGCCGCATTCATTTTCTAATATTGGAACAGGGAAAGAAACGCTAACCAATTTAAATTATTTCAGCTTTACAACAATGCTTACTATTGGTTATGGTGATATTACGCCGGTTCCTTTTGTGGCTAAAAGAGCGGTTATGCTGATGGGATTGACAGGACATTTTTATACGGTGTTTATAACAAGTATAATTATCGGTAAATATCTGTCTGCTAATTAAGAATTAAATTTAAATTAGTTTATTATGAAAGTCATCAATAGAAAAATCAATACAGTGGTTGTGTTTATAACTGCAACAATACTTTCATGCTCATGCATGTTTTGCAATGCTCAAACAACAAAACAATTGATTGCTGTTTCTATTCTTGTTTCAGCAATACATGCATTATATCCAATCTTTCCGGGCAAGGAATTTTATGTTGCAGGAAGTTTTGGATTGATACATGGGCTTGCATTTGCATCCGTGTTATCAAACATGAATTTAAGTGCGGGCACACTGGCTTTAAGCATTCTTGGTTTTAACTTAGGCATTGAAATGATGCAGCTTTTTATCATTGCCTTAATTATTCCATGGCTTATGCTACTATGTCGGACACCAGAGTATAAATACTTTCGCATAACCGGCGCTTTACTTGCATCAGTTGCTGCAATTGGATGGATTGTGCAACGCATTTCTGGCAATGCAAACATCATTACAAATTATATTAATGAAGTTTCCCCACATTCAATATGGTTAATTGTAGCCCTTGCTACTCTGAGTATAAATTTTTATGTAATGAATAAGCAGGATGTCTATAAATTCAGGCGATTGTCAGCTTAAATAATTAAATGATTAGTTGGTAGCCTATATATAACATTAAACTACTTTCATTTTCAAATTGCGAATTGTCGAATCGTTTTTACTCTGTTCTCAAACTTTTCACTGGGTTTGCGATCGCTGCTTTGATTGATTGAAAGCTGACGGTAATTAAAGCAATCAATATGGCAGAAACACCTGCTGCTAAAAATATCCACCAGCTTATCGCAATCCTGTATTGATATGTTTGCAGCCAATCATTCATTGCCCACCATGCAACCGGAAAAGCAATTAAACACCCAATGGCAACAAGCTTTATAAAATCTTTTGATAATAATGTTGTAATGCCTGAAACACTTGCACCTAACACTTTTCGTACACCAATCTCTTTTGTTCTGCGCTCTGCTGTGTAAGCAGCTAATCCAAATAAACCTAAACAGGAAATAAGAATGGCCAGCGTTGCAAATACTCTTGATAATTTACCAATCAGCATTTCGCTTAAAAAAAGTTGATTGAATTGATCGTCAACAAATGTGTATTCAAACGGGTAAGCAGGATTATCTTTTTTCAATACAGCGCCGATGGTTGCTATAGCAGCTTCCACATTGCCTGCAGGCTTTAGTTTTATATATAACAAGTTTGCTGCCTGTGGTATGTTATAAAAAATAACCGGCGCAGATTTGCCATACATATCACCATATACATAATCTTTTATCACGCCCACAACCTGCATTTGAAAACTACTCCTATCAGTTTGGCGATTCATTATTTTTCCAATTGCACTTCCCTTGCCCAATAATGTTGCCATTGATTCGGTAACAATAACATGCATAGGGTCAATGGAATCTTTTGGCATGTGGTTATCGTTAAATTGCACTTCATCAGCAGGTTTAAAATCTCTTCCTTCCACCAAATGCATTCCCGTGGTTGACATAAATTCCTGGCTTACTAATCTTTGAGAAATAACAATATTGCTGTTAGGATCTTTGCCCTGCCAGTTAATGCTAGTGGTGTTATTGCCGCCGCCAAGCGTGTTATGATCTGCCAACGCAACATTCTGCACATAGCCGGTATTTAAAAGATCTTGTTTGAGAGCAGGAAAATCTTTTATGATGTTGCCTTGTGCATCAATTTGAATAAGGTTGTCTTTATTATAACCAAGATCCCTGCTTTTTACATGTTGTATTTGTTGATAGATAACAATGGTGCTAATGATAAGCACAATTGAAACAGCAAACTGTGTAATTACCAAACCCTTTCTTATAACAGCAGCGCTTCCTGTTTTTAATTTAACTCCCTTTAAAACAAATACAGGATTAAATGATGATAAGTATAATGAAGGATAGCTGCCTGCAATAAGCCCGCACATTAATGTAAGCGATAGCAATGCTGCCAGGTGATATGGATTAATTAAATCTAAAGAAAGATTTTTTTGTACGAGTGAATTGAATGCAGGCAACAGCAACGACATAATAACAACAGCAACAACTGCTGCCAGCAGCGACATAAATATTGCTTCACCAAGAAACTGGATTATCAACCTCTTCTTTCCAGAACCTAATACTTTTCGTACACCAATTTCTTTGGAACGTTTCTCACTGCCTGCAGTAGCAAGGTTCATAAAGTTGATGCACGCAATAAATAAAATGATCCATGCAATAATGCTGAACAAATGAACATAGGTAATTCTTCCGCCACCTGTTGGCACACCATTCTCAAAATCATCACGCAAATGCCAGTTATTCATGCCAAACAAAAACACATGCACAGATGATTTTTCGCTTTCGATTTTTTGTGTAGTAAAATCATAAAATGGATTGAGCAATTTTTTATTGATCATGTTTGCATCAACTCCCGGTTGTAATTCCACATAAGTTGTGAGCCCGAAATTGAACCAGGTTTGCGCTCCAGGATTTACATCGTACCAAACTTTAAACGGCGCCAGCCATTCAAATTGAATAGTTGAATTTTCAGGAAGGTCTTTCAGCACACCACTCACTATATAATCCTGTTTGTTATCTATATGTACTGTTTTGCCAATGATATTTTTTTCATCACCAAAAAATTTCCTGGCAGTTTTTTGTGTAAGCACAATTGAATGTAATTGCAAAAAAGCGCTGCCAGCATTGCCTTGCACAAACGGCAATGTAAACATCTTGAAAAAAGATGGCTCTACATATTCGCCTTGTGCATTTACAGATTTATTCCCGATAGTAAATAAAAATGAAGAGGGTTCTGTTGTACGGCAAGTAGTTTCAATACCCGGAATAGTTGCCTGCATTGCAGGTGCCATTGGTCCGGCAGTTGATGAATGTGTGAATACACCATCATCAACCTTGTCGTTGGTTTTTACAAGATAGATGCGATTTTTGTTTATATTATTGCTATCAAAATTTACTTCATCTTCAACCCATAAAAATATCAATGCTGCACATGCAATACCAATTGCTAATCCAAAGATGTTCAGGAAGCTATAACCTTTATTTCGCTTAAGATTTCTGATAGTTGTTCTTAAAAAATTTTTAAACATGATTATAAGTTTTAAGTTCTATGTTTCATTCACGATTGACGGTTCACCATTCACGTTCATCATTCCGTTCTTAAGCTCTTCACCGGGTTTGCCAATGCAGCTTTTATTGATTGAAAGCTGATTGTGATTAATGTGATTGTTATTACAGATATACCTGCAATTAGAAATATGCTAACCGTAATGTTTATTCTGTATGCAAAGCTTTGCAGCCAGTTATACATTAGCCACCATGCAACCGGGAATGCAATCAATAATGATACAAATACAAGCTTTAAAAAATCTTTTGACAGCATACTTGTGATGTTCATAACTGATGCACCAATCACTTTTCTTACACCAATTTCCTTTCGTCTTTTTTGAGCGGTGAATGCAGCCAAACCAAATAAGCCTAAACATGAAATAAGTATAGCAAGCCCTGCAAAATATTTTGATAATGCAGCTACTCTTGTTTCAGTGTCATATTGTTTTTGATAAGCCTCATTCAAAAAATTAAAAGTGAAAGGAAAGCCTGGATTATAGTTTTCATATAACTTTTGAATAGCAGCAATAGTTTGTTGCTGGTTTTCACCTTTAATTCTTACCATGATTTTAAACCATGGATTGGCACCTTCTCTTTGCAATACCATGTAAGAAGGTTTTACCGTTTCATGCAATGATTCAAAATGAAAATCTTTCACAATGCCTATAACCTGCATCGGGTTATTAAAAAGCCGGATGGTTTTGCCAACAACATTTCCTTTTAAATGCATCACACTTACAGCGGCTTCGTTTAATATAATGCTTGAAGTATCGGTGCCAAAAGTTTTTGAAAAACTTCTTCCGCTTTTCATTTGCATACCCATTGTTTCAATAAAATCATATCCTGCGCCAAAGCCTTCAAAGTAAACATCGGAGTTTGGATCTTTGCCTTCCCAGCTAATGCCGCTGTTACCAAAATTCCTGCCCACCATGTTATTAAAAGTATAGCTGGCGTTAACTACACCGGTAATTTTTTTTAGCTCAGCAACAAAGGTTTCTTCTGTTCCCTGTATCTTTCCTTCAGAACTAATTCGTATAATATTGTCTTTATTATAACCGGGGCTTGTACTTTGTATAAATTGAATTTGCTGATAAATAATTAATACTGCTATTATTAATATTGAAGACAATGTAAACTGGAATATAACTAAACCTTTTCTTGATATAGCATCAGCGAAAGATGAGTTGAGCTTACCTTTTAAAATACTGATAGGACTAAATTTAGAAAGATACAATGCAGGATAACTGCCCGCAAGTAAACCGGTAATTAAACTAATGGTAATTATTCCAAGAATTATCTGCCCATTAAAATATAATCCGATTTCTTTTCCTGTTAACCGGTTAAATGATGGAAGTAATATTACGGCAATAATAATCGCAATTGCCATTGCAAACAATGTTAGTAAAACGGATTCTAATAAGAACTGAATGATAAGTTGACTACGTTCTGCACCAACCACTTTTTTTATTCCCACTTCTTTCATACGCCTTGTTGCTTTTGCAGTAGAAAGATTCATAAAATTGATGCAGGCAATTACCAGTATAAAAAATGCAATGAGAGAAAATAATTTTACATACTCTATTTTACCGCTGGTTCTTGAACCATGATCAAACGAATTCTGTAAATAAACATCTGAAAATTTAGAGGCGAAGATGGAACGTGAAGTATCTCCGCTGTTTGCTTTTACAACACCTGCAAGCTTCCTGTTTACAGCATTTACATCTGCGCCTGGTTTTAAAAGTATAAATGCATGCGGGCCAAGATTATTCCATGTTTTAACCCAAGGCTGAACATCGCCTAAATAATCAAATGATAAAACAAAATCAAATTGCTGTGAAGAGTTCTTTGGCAAGTTGGCAAATACACCGGAAACAAAAAACGTAGTATCATTTTGAAAACGTATTGGCTTACCAATCAAGTTTTGCGTAGTACCGAATAATTTGTTGGCAAGGTCTTCTGAAATAACGATTGAACTTTTATCTGCAACTACTTTATCTTTTTTCCCATCCAGCAGTTTAAAAGAAAAAATATTAAAGTAATCTTTACCTGCATATTCACCGCTTGCTTTTAAATTCTTATCATTAACAGCAAGCGTATATTGCTGAAACCAAAAGGGAGGAGCTAATGGGGATGCATATTGTATTTCCGGAATTTGATGAGCAATTGTTTCACTTACCAATCCCGCAGATTCATCTGAGATGGATGTTTGCCCATCGCCGCTTCTGTGCTCCATAATTTCATAGAGCCTGTCATCATTTGCAAAAAATTTATCAATGCTCATTTCATCAGCCACCCATAAATAAATGAGAAAGGTGCATGCCAGGCCGGCTGCAAGCCCTAATATATTTAACACAGTAAACTGGCGGTCTTTAACAAGATTGCGCCAGGCAATTTTGAAATAATTTTTAAACATGATTTTAATATAAATTATGAGTTGTAGAATAAGTTTTGCAATTTCAGTTCATCATTTGTTTTACTCCGTTCTTAAACTGTTTACAGGATTTGCAATTGCTGCTTTGATTACCTGGAAGCTTACAGTTAATAAAGTAATCAGTAATGCACCAATACCCGCTGCAATCAGGATGGCTACTGCATGCCAATTGATAAGCCAATAATATTAATAAAGAACGCAGCTTATCTTTTACAATATTGCGCCATGCTGTTTTGAAAAAGTTTTTAAACATATTGTTAAGTCAAAAGCTTAAACAGAAAGTGTATTTTGGGCAAACCAACCCGGCGGCGCCACTGCCGCTGCATATTCCACACCAGTAACTGCAAGCTTTACAGCATTGCTTAAATTACCTGATGATTCTTCAGAATAACCGATATTGCCATTATTATTTCTATGCTCAAACAGTTTATATAAGGGATCATCATTGGAAAAGAATTTGTCATAACTCTCTTCATCACTCACCCATAAAAAAATAAGCAGTGCACATGCAAGACCTGCCGAAAGTCCGAGTATGTTCAGCAATGAAAACTGCTTATCTTTTAAAAGATTACGCCACGCAATTTTAATATTTGTTTTAAACATATAAGTTGATTTATGATGTACGATTTAATAATGTTTAATTACATTCTGAAATTGCCGAATTATTACATTACTCATTCCGTTCTCAAACTCTTTACAGGATTTGCAATTGCTGCTTTGATGGATTGAAAACTTACCGTTATCAATGTTATCATTAACGCACCTAAACCTGCTGCCGTAAAAATCCGCCATGATAAATCTGTTCTGTATTGATAGTTTTGCAACCAGTTATGCATGAGATAATAACCAACCGGTGTAGCAATCAATAATGAAATCAAGACAAGCACAACAAAATCTTTACTTAATAATTTCCATAAGTTAAACACGGATGCGCCTAACACTTTTCTAACGCCGATTTCTTTTGTTCTTCTTTCTGCAACAAAAGATGCAAGTCCAAATAAGCCTAAGCAGGAAATGAAAATGGCAAGTACTGCAAACATGGTAGCGAGATTGCCAACGCGTTCTTCATCACCAAATTTATTTGCCTATTGTTCATCAACAAATTTGTATTGCAAAGCCTGTGAGGGATCATACGTTTTTAATACATCTGATATTTTTGCTAATGCATCATGCGCACTCAGTTTTGGATTGAGTTTCATCACAAGCATACCATCATTGTATCTTAATAAACGAAACATGGATGGGCGTACCGGTGCATACGGAGATTCCATCACAAAATCTTTTACCACACCAATTACAGTAAATGCAACACCATCGTTAAATGAAACCTGCTGTCCAATTGGATTTTTGAAACCCATAAATTTTACAGCGCTTTCATTCAACACAAATGCTGCAGAATCTGAGGGAAAATCTTTCGAAAAATCTCTTCCCTGTACAATCTGCCAGCCAACTGTTTTACCATAATTCTGCGATACTCTTATCATCGGGAAATCGTTGGAAGTGCCCGGCACTTTGCCATGCCAGCTCATGCCTCCATTTGAACTCCATACGTCTGTAAGCGGGCTATCAGCCTGCGCTACGTTGATTACCGCACTTGAATGTTTCAAATCATTTTCTATGGCATCAAAGTGGCTATGCACATCATACAAATGCATTGATACAGTAACTAATCCATTACTGTTATAACCAAGCGGACGATTTTTTGCGAACTGAATTTGCTGATAAATAACAACCGTTCCGATAATTAAAATAACAGAAACAGTAAACTGAATTACAACAAGCATTTTGCGTGGCAACGATGAAAATCGTCCGACAGAAAAAGTTCCTTTTAAAACTTTTACCGGATTAAATCCTGATAGATAAAATGCCGGATAACTGCCTGCGATAATTCCGGTAAATAAAGTGAACACGATTGCGATGAACCAAAAATAAATATTGCTCCATGGCAATTGCATTTGTTTATCAGCGATGGAATTAAAGAACGGAAGTGATAACTGCACAATAAAAATTGATATAATGAACGCTAAAAATGCAGTGAGCACAGATTCACTTAAAAATTGTTTGATGAGTTGTTGACGCAATGAACCAACTGCTTTGCGAATGCCTACTTCTTTTGCACGCTTCTCACTTCTTGCCGTTGAGAGATTCATAAAGTTGATACAAGCAAGTAACAACACAAATGCACCAATAATTCCAAACCACCAAACATATTGAATTCTACCACCTGTGTTTACACCGTTTTTAAATTCAGCATACAAATGCCATTTACTCATAGGCTGAAGAAATAATTCCGGCTTCGCAATGCGTTGGTCAGCATGAATATTTTTTAGTTTAAGGTCTTTGATTTTTGCAGAGACTGTTTTTAAATCTGCATTCGGATTTAACTGCGCATAAATTGAAACATTATTATTTCCCCATGGATCATTATCAGTTAATATCCATGGAGCTATTTTTGTTTTAAATGCCCATGATGTAATAAAATTTTGGTTAGCAAACGTTGAATTAGCAGGCATGTCTTTATAAACACCGGCAATCTTTCCGGGAACATTTTCAACCTTTATTATTTTATTGATTGGATCAGCTTTGTCAAAGATTGCTTTCGCTGCAGACGCTGATATTAATATAGCACTTGGATCTTGCAACGCATTAATACTTCCTCTCACCATTTTCAAATCAAGCATGGCGGGGGCACTCGCGTCTGTATACAAACCATCTTGTGAAATCGGTTTATCATTATAAATCAGTATCGAAGTTGCCCAGTTAAAAATGGATACTGCTTTAAAATCATCTTTAAAATTTACACGCAATGCCTCAGCTAAGGGGTAAGGCAAACCTTCCCATGTTTGTTCTTCGCCGTTTAGATTTTGATTCTGCATCACTTTTGCAATGCGGTCATAATTCTCGTTGTCTTTATCAAATGAAACCTCATCCCAAATCCACAAGCCAATTAATAATGCAACAGAAATTCCAACAGCAAGCCCGCTGATATTAATAATAGAAGAAACTTTATTCTTTAATAAATTTCTCCATGCAGTTTTGAAATAATTTTTAAACATAGAAGTTAATTTATAGAAGCTCACGACACACTTCGGCTTCTGGCTAAATCAAGCTTCAACGTATATGCCAACGGCGAAAGCCTTGTGCAGCAATAGTTTTATTAAAATATGTGGGTATTACTTTGTATCAAAAACGAACAGTATTTGTCCGAAAACACAACTTTTTAAGATATCAATTTGTAAACAGGCGAAATTGATTTATCAATTGGATGTAAAAGTGTTGTTGTGAAGTATGAACAGAAGAACCACCCTGCTCTTATTTATTAATTGTGTTCTTCAATTAAAGCGATGCAATCAATTTCAATATCGAAGTTGCCTGGCCATGCAGGCACGCAAATAAAAATCCTGGCAGGAAAATGCTTTGGAAAGTAACGTTTATAAACTTCATTTACTGCTGCAAATTTTTCAACCGAAGTACAATACACATTGCATTTTAATACATTGTTCAATGATGAACCAGCAGTCTGCAGGCACAGTTTCATTTGCTCTAATACAATTTCTGCCTGTCTTTCGATAGATGCATTTATCACTTCACCTGTTTCAGGATCGAACGGCGGGAACCCAGAAACATAGATTGTATCACCAGCTCTTGTTACTGCAGACGTGGGAGCCTTCCATCGTTCCAGGTAAGTTGATAGTGGCTCTACCCGTATAATCTCTCTCTTCATTTTACGCGTGTAAGATTTGCTTTTAAATGATTTTGAAAGTTTGGTTCCTGGTGCGTAGCCATATT
>CAZZXW010000063.1:9788-12699 GCA_964658095.1 uncultured Parafilimonas sp.
TGTTTCTTCCGTATACGCCGTGTCGTCAATTGTAGGGAATTTGGAAAATCCTTCACCATTCCATTTACCTGCAAGAAGTGTTTTTAGCTGGTTAATAATTATTGTCATACAAAAAATTATTAAAAGGTTATTGCTTAAGTAGTCGCAATTGTCCAAGATGTAAATACATATGGGTGAAGCGGCTTATTAAAATCGCAAGCTTATTGCGGTGCGGTTCTTTGGCAAAGTCTGCTTCGCTTACATAGTGATGTTTGCTAAACCAGTCATCCATGCTCATAGTTTTAAAACGCTGTAAGAAATATTCGTTTACCTTAATCCATTTTTGTTTTATTGACGCATAGTCTTCATAAGGCATTGTATCATTTTGCGGCTCGGTAATATATAGTTCATCCAATGCAGGATAAAATCTTTCACCTAACTCCATTGCTTCGATTATTCTATCATGAACGGCGGTAAAATGACCCATAAGATATTTAGGTTTATTTCTACCCGGTGCTATTTCTTTATCCCATGCCCCACTGCTTAACGACTCAAACAGTTGTGTAAGTCTTGTATAAGTATCCTGCCATTGACCAAGCAACTGGCTTATTATTTTTTCATCTCTTTCCATGTATTAATGTTTGAAAAACAAAATTACAAATCCCTGAAGCCGCCATCAATTACTAAATCTGCGCCAGTCATATAAGAACTGTCGTCTGATGCAAGAAATAAAAAGCCTTTTGCCATTTCATCAATTGTAGCAGTTCTTTTTAAAGCAACGTTGTTGGCAAAGAAAGCATTCATGCTGTCGCTTACCTGTTGTGTCATTCCTGACTTTACAAAAATATCTGTATCAACGGCACCGGGAGATATTGCATTTACCCTTATATTTTTTGCAGCCAGTTCAGCGGCAAATACTCTTACAAGTGCACGTTCTGCCGCTTTTGATGAAACATACACTGAACCACCTGCAATACCTTTACCTGCAACAGTTGATGATGTAATAATTATTGATGCATTGTTATTTAAAAAAGGCAGTGCTTTCTGCACCGTGAAGAAAACACCTTTATAATTAACATCTGTTACTTCATCAAACATTTCTTCAGTAACTTCTTCCAGCAATTTCAACATTACTATACCTGCATTGGCAACAAGTATGTCAATCTTGCCAAACCGCTTTACCACTTGTTCATACAAGGGTTCAAAACTATAAATATTACCTACATTACTTATCACACCAAAAGCATTGCTGCCTAATTCTGATACAGCTGCATCTAACGTTTGCTGGTTGCGACCGGTGATAACCACCTTTGCACCTTCGCTGATAAATAACTTTGCAACACCTAAACCTATACCGCTGTTACCGCCTGTAATAACAGCAACTTTGTTTTTTAATTTCATAACCTGTTTTTTGTACTGTAAAGCTCTTTTGCAATGCATCGGCAAACAATCAACTACATGAAGAAATGAAGTGAAACCAGGTTAACTTTTTCTTGTTCGTTTGTTGCGGATCTTAGAAAGAAATTGCGTTGTCATGCCGAGATAAGAAGCCAGTGCATATTGCGGCAGGCGTTGAACTGCATCGGGATATTTTTGGATAAACTCATCATATCTTTCTTCTGCTGTTTGTGTTAATGATGATATGATGCGGCGCTGATGATAGGCTGCTGTTCTGTCTGCACCGATACGAAAAAATGTTTCAAATATGTGGTTGCTTTTTTTCAATTCCTGTTCTTTATTAAATTCAATTTGCGCTACTGTACTGTTTTCCAAAGCCACTACAAACATGGTTGCAGGTTTTTGATAAATATAACTGTTGATGTCTGAAATATACCAGTCTTCCAATGCAAACTGGATTGTGTGCTCAACACCAGTTTTATCAATAACATATGAGCGAAAAGCGCCCTGCAAAACAAGTGTTCTGTAGCGTGCTGTAAACTCCGGCTGAATAATAAATTGTTTCTTTTTTATTTTTTTTATGATGAATGCGCTGCTCATTTCATCAAGTTCCTGCTGCGTAATATTCGGTATACGTTTTTGAATGTGCTGTTGAAGAGAATGAATGGCTTCCGTTTCAGTCATCTTTAATTATATATAACAACTAAGATACTGCAAACAGTTTTCTATTGAAATCGGATGGTGTAATTACAAATAGCTTTCTATGCTCTTTCAGGTTTCGATTTCTTTAGGTGAGTTTGCTATTTGTTGGTTAGTGCATCTGTGTTCACACGTTATCGTAAATTAATTCTTACAGCTATTACAGCCTGAAAAGTTTTGAAAATATTAAAATAAAACCGCTTTACTTATTACAACCATTTAACGCATTACTTCTGCAAGGAGTATTAGGATGCAGTTTTGAACTTAAAGTTACTAAAATGAAAATGTTAGTATAGATCAATTGCTTAAAATAAGAAGAGAGATTAATTGTTTATCTACTAACAGCTTCTACACTCAATTGTTTTTCTAGACAATTACGTATCATGAACGAAGGTTGATCAAAAGATAAACAAAAGAACCTATTACCTGGTTACTACTAAACTACTAACAAATAATACGTAGATTAAAAGACAAACCGATCAAGAATATGCTGGGCATAGCCTGCAGATAAGGTTGAACCAGGAAGAACTTGAATTAAAGGTTTGTTTATCCATCATTAAAGGCTGCTTTAAATATTTATCACAGCAAGCTTTGGAAGCGTTAAAGAAAGGCATCTGTTAGAATAACTGACTGTTCTGATAGGAAGAACCGCAATGTCTTTAGCTTAGCACATTAACTATAAAAAAGACATTGCAGGAAATTTAAATGGTTACATTAAATAAATCGGAGCTAAAAGATCGTAATTAGCAGTTATCTTAATATTGGTTCCCTTAAGGGATACTTTTAAGCAACAAATATATACTTTCATAAATGAAAAAGTTTACACTGCTCGCCT